>SIBK01000036.1 GCA_009695205.1 Pedosphaera sp.
AATCAGGCACAACATGCCAACCGGGATCATCACAGGCGCCACGCTGGCTGCCACGGCGGTTTCCGATACCGACGAATCGACCTTTGCCACCTTCAATATACCGGCGACTTATCTTGCCACGGGCACGAACCTAATGGCGGTCGAGGTTCATCAGTTCGCTGGAGACAGCTCGGACGTTAGCTTTGATCTGGGACTAGTGGCTGACACGTTTGCCAACGCGAGCGTCATCGACTCGATTTCTTATTCGACCCAGTTGCCCGATGTCTCGCTAGGGCGGGATTCGACCAATCCAAACAGTTGGTCACAGCAGGCGCTCCCATCTCCAGGCGCAGCCAACCACGGGCCGGTAGTCCGCAGTCTTCGGGAAACATCCGGAGCTGTGTCGGCGTCGCTGGAGCCAGGCTTTTATTCGAAGCCCCAGCAACTAACCCTGAGCGCCGGGGCAGGGGATATTCGCTATACGCTTGACGGAACGGTGCCAACCGCCGCGTCGTCGATCTATTCCGGATCGTTTAAGATCGCGAGCAACACCGTCGTCAAATCCCGCGTCTTTGAATCCGGAAAGGTCCCGGGTCCCGTGGATACGCGCACCGTCTTCATCGGAGAAGCTCTGAGTACGGTGCCAATCGTCTCGTTTGCGGCAGATCCGGAAACGCTCTTTGGGGATCGGATAGGAATTTACTATAATCGCCACGAACCCGTCAGTGAAAATGCCAAGTTGCGTGATGTCTATAAAGACAAGGAGATTCCTTCCACGGTCGAATTCTTTGAACCGGACGGCACGCGCGGCTTCGAAGTGAACGCCGGCACCACCATTGGATCTGAGAATAGCTGGGTTGTCGCACAGCGCCCCCTGAATATTCATCTTCGCAGTGCGCTCGGCAACGATCTCATCCATTACGACCTCTTTCCAGGATCCACTCTGGCGGATCACACTTTCATCACTTTCCGGAATGGCGGCGACAACTGGGCCACGGATATGTTGCGCGATGCGTTGCTTCCAGCCATCGCCGACGGCCATTTGCGGATCGACGCTCAGGGCTACCGTCCCATTCTCGTCTTCATCAACGGCAGCTACTGGGGCATTCACGAACTTCGCCAGAAGTATGACACCGGTTGGTTCCGCGCGAAGCACCACTTGGAATCCACAGAATATGACCATCTCGGTTACGCTCATGTAGGTTCCTCTGCGATCACTCTTGATCGTATCGAGGGTTCTACCAATCGATGGATCCAGCTCCTCAGTTTTCTGGGCACCCATGATCTCAACTCCGGAACCAATTGGGCTTATGTTGAATCCCAAATTGACCTCGATAGTTTCATCGATTTCATTGCAGTCGAGACTTACGTGATAAATACCAGCTGGCGCCATAACCGTGAATTCTGGTGCGCCCATGCCCCCGGTTCGAAATGGCAATGGCTTACGCCGGATATTGATCGGGGATTCGACATAGCCAACCTAGGGGGTAGTGGCGAGCTTGATGCATTGATTGCCGAAGATCCGGTTGTGAAGCGGCTCGTGAAGAATCCTGGATTTAAGGCGCGACTTGCGCAACGCATTGCCGCGCACACGGCATCGACTTTTTCCGCGGCTCGACTCAAGCGGATCGTCGATCGCGCGGATCGAGAACTCACGTCGGAGGTACCGCGGCACGCGGCGCGATGGGGAGCCCAGGGAGGCATGACCGCTAAGAAGCGGCTGAACAGTCTTAGTTCCATCGAGACTTTCGCGACCGAACGTCCTACCTCTCTCTTTGCTGAACTCAAGAAAAACCTTTCACTGGGCGGAACACTTGATCTCCGGGTTTACGTGCCCGTTGCCAATGGAGGAGATGTGCTCATCAATGGCGTGCCGATCGAGCCGGGCTCGGTGAGACTGTTTGCGAATCTTCCGTTCGAGCTCTCGGCGAGACCGGCGCCCGGTTACCGGTTTGATGGATGGACCGGAATCACCCATTCGCCCGCTCCCGTGCAACTGACCTTGAATAACGACGCCGATATCACGGCGCAATTCGTGCCATCGGGCGGGACAATTCTAGGAAATTTAATTCCAGATAATCGAATACTAACCATCGGCGGATCTCCCTATACCTGGCCGAGCGACCTTGTGGTTCCCGGCAATGTAGTGTTGACCGTGGATCCCGGTGTTGAATTGGAACCGCCTGCAGGCGGTAATCTGCGGATCTTCGGAAGCTTGCAGATTCGAGGAACCCAGTCCGCTCCTGTGCGAATCCACTCACGGGAGGGTTCTCGTTGGGGCGGTATCAGCTTCGAGAAGTCCGTGGGCACGTCTGTCTTAAGCCACGTAATCATTCAGAGCGCGACGCGCGGTATCAATCCGGCAATCTATCCGGCCGCAATTTCCGCCCTCGACTCCCATCTCCAGGTGGATCACCTGGAATGTTTAGAATCCGATTTTCCGATGTTTATCCGACGGGGATCCATTCTTCTGACGCAAAGCCGCCTCCACAACCCTTATTCGGGTGACTGTATTAATGTCAAAGGAGGCGTCGCGGAGGTTAGTCATTCGGTGTTCTACGGGAACAATGCACCGGATACCGATGCAATCGATTTTGACGGTGTGGTGAATGGAGTGATTCGCGACAATCTCATTTACCGATTTACCGGCTCTAACAGCGATGGTTTGGATATCGGCGAAAAATGTGTCAATCTGCTGGTCGAAGAGAACCAGATCTATTTTAACGCTGACAAGGGAGTTTCCGTAGGTCAGGGCTCCAGCGTACATCTGCGGAGAAACCTTATCGTTGGATGTACCCTGGGTGTTGGCGTGAAGGATGCGGGTTCTGTGCTGACGGCGGATCAAAACACTTTTGTCGACAACCAGGTGGGCATCGCCGTGTACGAGAAGAATTTTGCTGGCGGCGGTGGCGAGGCCCATGTGTCGAACAGCATTCTTTCGAAGTGTGGACAATCGACCTTCACTGTGGACGCATTCTCCAAAGTGGAGATGACCTATTGCCTTTCCGACACCCTTCCAATCCCAGGCCGAGCCAACCTAGTAGGCGAGATCCGTTTTGTTAGTCCGGTGGTTCTCAATTTCCAGATCCTTTCCGGATCGCCCGCCGTGGATGCGGGTGATCCCGGACACGTTTTGGATGAGGATGGTTCGCGCGCGGATATCGGAGCCCGGTACACCTATGGGGCCTCGAACTATCCTTATCTCCTTCGAGACACCGTTGTGGTAAATGAAGTGTTAGCCAATTCCGGGAATGCGGGAGATTGGATCGAATTATATAACCGAACGCCCGACCCGATCGATATCAGCGGCTGGTTCTTGAGCGATGACAGCTCGGATCTGAAGAAGTATCGTATCGGCAGTGGCACTGTCATTCCCGGCGGCGGCTACCGGGTATTTACCGAACTGGAGCAATTTGGCGCTGCGAGCAAGGATTCAGGCAGGATTACTCCATTTGCTCTGAGCGATACGGGCGAGTCCGTATACCTTTCCTCAGCCAACGGGGACACCCTGACGGGTTATCGGTCGAAAGAATCCTTCGGCCCCTCACTCGAGGGGACTAGTCTTGGAACTTATTATAAGTCGGTGTCGGATTCCTTCAATTTCGTTACGCAAATGGTTCCTACGCCTGCAGCGCCGAATGCGGGACCCAAGATCGGACCGATCATGATAACGGAGATTTACTATTCCGCGGACCACAATTCCGACGCGGAGTTTATTGAATTGTTGAATATCTCCGGCGCATCGGTGCCGCTGTATGATCTGACGAAGGATTCAGGATGGAACATGACGGACGGAGTGAGTTTCAGCTTTCCTACAAATGTCCCGGTGGTGATGAAACCCGGCGAACGCGTTGTGCTGGCCCGGAACAAGGCAGCCTTGGGGAAGGCTTTTGCCATCCCCGTGGGAACGCAGGTGTTTGAGTGGACTGAGGGGAAACTCGACAATGCCGGTGAGACAGTTCAAATCGCCCAGCCGGGTCCCCAGGAAGAGAGTGGGGTTCGTCATTACGTCCGTGTGGATCGGGTTAGCTACGAAAGCAAGTTGCCGTGGGCGACGGATGCGGCGCTCAGTGGCATGTCGCTCACCAAGCTACGGGAAGGGGGGTATGGAAACAGTTACGACAACTGGACTGCGCGGATTCCTTCACCGGGAACTGTGGGAACGTTGGAGACAGGCGGCTTTAGTGGGTGGCTTTTGGCGGCTGGCTTGACGGGCGAGAACGCATTACCGACCGCTGACCCCGATGGGGATGGCATTCCGAATTTGATCGAATATGCGACCGGATCCGATCCGTCCGTCCGCAATTCGACGTCGCCGCTCGTACTGACCCGAATGAGTGGAGGCGGCGAAATCGTGCTGGAATTTGATATACCCATTGACCGCACAGACGTGATTGTGACTGTGGAAAGTGCGACGCACCTTGGAAATGGACTGTGGGAGGTTGTTCCCGAGGCTTTGGCCGTGATGGCAAGCGGCGTAAATCGCCACCGGATCCCAGTGCCAACTCTGGCCAATCCAGCAGCTTTTTTCCGTCTGCGGGTGCGCGTGATTCCGTAGGAGATACTTCAGCGGCGGGAATCGCGCGACGTCCGACCCGTGTCAAAAAAGCCGCAATAAGAATAGGCCGGCGAGCATCAGCGCCAGGAGGAAGATCGCCAGGGCGATCACCCATGTGCGTTTGCGCTGACGCCGTCCGCCGCCGCCAAATTCCTCCTTCAGGAAGTCGTCATAGTCGAAGTTGTCGTCCGGCAGATTGAGGCTATCGTAGCCGACCTCGTCATTCCAACCGGAGTCGTGACTGGCACCGCATTGCGGACAGGCTTTGGCCTGCAACGGGACTTCGGCTCCGCAGATGGGGCAATCGCCGGGTGGCTCAAACACAGGAGAAGCGTGGTGGAGAGAACGGATGAATGTCAGGAGGAAAAAGCGGTGATCCGCTCATCGGCAGTGTCGGGTGGTTGACACGATGGCATTGCCTCATACCTTCGGCGTCCATGCCATCTGCGAAATCCCGATCATTGCCTCAATGCATCCGGTTGCGCGGCGTACGGCAGAATAACCTCAAGGGCTTTGATCTCGATCTTCCGCTCGGAGAATTGATTGTCATCACCGGTCTGAGTGGATCTGGCAAGAGTTCGCTGGCATTTGACACTCTCTATGCCGAGGGACAGCGGCGGTATATTGAGACATTCACGCCGTACGCACGGCAGTTCTTCGATCGGATGGACAAGCCTGCGGTGGATTCCATCGAAAACATCCCGCCCGCGATAGCCATCGAACAACGCAACGCCGTCCGCAGCACACGATCCACCGTCGGTACGATGACCGAAATCTGCGAATACATGAAGCAAGTGTGGACGCATGTGGCGACATTGTATTGCGACGGATGTGGAAATCCGGTGCGTCCGGAGTCGCCGATGGATGTTTGGAATTCCGAGTCAGCGTCCAATCGGGAGGATCGCCGGAGGGAGGCATTGATTACCTTTGGTTTGGCCCTGAGCGCTAAGATGGGTTTAGAGGATCAGCTGCAACTGATAGCGGGGCAGGGATTCCAGAGGGTATTGGTGGAGAGCCGTGTTCGGAGAATCGACGAGATTGCCGGGTTGGTGGCGGCGGGGACAGATCGTATCGAGGTTGTGGCTGACCGCATCGGGCTAGGAGCGAACAGCCGGAAGCGGTTTGTGGAAGCGTGCGAGCAGGCGTACCACTTTGGGCACGGTCGATTGACCGTTTGGGAGCTGGGTGCCGGCGGAACAACGTGCGATCCGAGACACTATTCCCAGGAATTTCATTGTGCGCGTTGTGATCGAGGATACGCCAAGCCGTCGCCACCGCTCTTTTCGTTCAATAACCCTGTGGGCGCTTGTCCGGCGTGCAAGGGATTCGGGCGGATCATCACCATTGATCCAAACCTTGCGATCCCCGATCGAAGTCTGACGCTCGCACAGGGCGCGGTGAAACCGTGGCAATCGGGCGTGAGCGCGGATTGTCAGAAGGATATGGCGCGTGCGGCGAAGAGGCGCCGGATGCCGATGGATGTACCCTTTGAGCAACTGACCTCCGCTCAACAATCCTGGGTGATGGAAGGAGACCCGGGGCATGGATTGGATGCGGACCATCAATGGCCAAAAAGTTGGTACGGGGTGATGGGCTACTTCAAGTGGCTCGAGTCCAAGGCCTACAAGATGCACGTCCGAGTTCTTCTTTCGCGATATCGCAGTTACCGGAAATGCCACGAATGCGGAGGGCGCCGATTTAATCCGGACGCCCTTCGATTCCGGATCACCTCAACCGATCCCGGGCCCGCGACCTCCCCTTCCGGCGGGCAGCCCGGCGGGAGTATCACGCTTGCTGATTTTTACTCCCTGCCGGTGCGGGACGCTCTGGGCTGGGTGGAACGGATGTGCGGACTGTGTCCCGCAAAGAACGGTGATCCACGGGCGACGGTTCTCGCTGAAGTGAAGACCCGGCTGGGCTATCTCAATCAAATCGGCCTTGGCTATCTGACACTCGACAGGCCAACCCGCACGCTTTCCGGTGGCGAGACGGAGCGGGTGAATCTGACCACATGTCTCGGCACACGTTTGGTGAACACGCTCTTTGTGCTCGATGAACCGAGCGTGGGTCTTCATCCACGGGACACCGATCGATTGGTGGCGTTGCTTGCCCGGCTGCGGTCGGCCGGGAACACGCTAGTGGTGGTGGAGCACGAGCCGGGTGTGATGCGGGCGGCAGACCGGCTGATTGATCTGGGGCCAGGACACGGTGAAACCGGTGGTCATGTGATGTTCAACGGGCCGGCGTCGATGCTCGAATCCGCGAAGAATTCGCTCACCGCGGATTACCTCCTAGGACGGAGACCGATGGAGCTGACCTCCCGACGTCCCGTGCCCCCGCGGTCGCGTGTTACGGACCGTTCGGGCGATCGACTCGTACTGAACGATGCACCCGCGCCGTCTCCCGAGCGACATCTGGAGACTCGGATGAAGTGGTTGCACGTCGAACGTGCGAACGCCAACAACCTGAAGGATCTGTCGGTCGACATTCCGTTGGGCCGTTTCGTATGTGTCACGGGCGTCAGTGGTTCTGGCAAGACAACGCTGATTCGGGATGTCTTGCTTCCGTGCCTTCAGGCAGAGGCTATGGGAGAGGATGACGAAGCGGAGGCGGGTGACGATGCGGGAGTGGGGGAACGAGTTCGAGGAGAGCGTGTGGAGGCGGACGGGGCAGCCCGGATCACTGGGCGCGAGAACATTGGGAGAGTCGTGCTCGTAGATCAGTCGGCCCTGGGGCGGACTCCGCGGTCGAATCCGGCGGTGTATCTCGGTGCGTTTGAAGATATCCGCAATTTTTTTGCGGCATCGGAAATTGCCCGAGAGTTGGGCCTGAATTCGAGCGCCTTTAGTTTCAATTCCGCGCAAGGACAGTGCGAACGGTGTCGTGGAGCCGGTTTTGAAAAGATTGAGATGCAGTTCTTGAGCGATGTTTTTGTGCGATGCCCGGAGTGCAATGGACGTCGCTATCGCAAACACATTCTCGAAGTTCGCATCGTGCCCGGGGCGGTTTTCGGGGAGAGCGATGGGGCGGGCAAGAGTATTGCGGATTTGCTGGAAGCGTCGGTTGACGAAGCGATCGTTTTTTTGAGTCGATTTGCCGATTCAAAACCGGCGGGGCGTGCGGTGAGGCGGCTGCAGTGGCTGGTGGATGTCGGGCTCGGCTATTTGCGCTTGGGCCAACCGATCAATACGCTAAGTGGCGGAGAGAGTCAGCGGCTGAAACTCGCCAGCCACCTTTCGGAGGCAGAGGCGGCAGTCCACGCGAAGGAATCCAGGGTCCGGTGGCGTGGAGCCAAGGTTTCCGATGCCTGGAGTGAGGGAGAAAAGCCCGCCTTATTTCTTTTCGACGAACCGACGACGGGACTGCATTTCGAGGATGTGCGCATCTTGGTGGCCGTGTTTCAGCGTTTGGTCGATGCGGGAAACTCGGTGCTGGTCATCGAACACAATCTTGAATTGATTCGGTGCGCGGATTGGATTGTGGATCTGGGTCCCGAGGCTGGGGACAAGGGGGGCGAGTTGGTGGTGTGTGGTCCTCCCGAAGAGGTGGCGGCGTGTGAAAACGGGCACACGGGCCGATTTTTGAGAGCTGTACTGGCGCCGATAGGCGGGTGATAAGACCGAGAGTGGTAGAGGAGTGTGTCGACCAGACCTTGACGCGCTGGGCAGTGAACAGGTAATGGCATGGCTCCGGCGGGAAGTTTTTCAGACAATCTTGATATGCAGCAATTTTCTCCTTTGGATGGCGCCTTGTTGATCGACAAGCCGGCGCGGATGACCTCTCACGATGTGGTCGATGAAGTTCGTCGGCATTTTTATCTGAAAAAGGTCGGTCACTGCGGCACACTCGACCCCGCTGCGACGGGCCTCTTGATTTTGGTGCTGGGACCGGCGACGAAGTTTTCCGAAAAATTCATGGCAGCGGACAAGGTGTACGAAGGAGAGATCAAGTTTGGGGAGACGACGGATAGCTACGATGCGGATGGAGAGCTTACCGGGTCATTGCCGGTGCCACCGCTGACGGTGGAGCAGTTAAACGCAGAGGCGTCTTCATTTTTGGGAGATCACGAACAGTTGCCGCCGATGGTCAGTGCAGTGAAGGTCAAGGGTGTGCCTTTGTACAAGATGGCCCGGAAAGGGATTGAAGTGGAACGGAAGGCGCGGATGATTCACGTCTACACCTACCGATTCACAGCGTACACCGAGCCGGTCGGCAAGTTTCGCGTGGCCTGCACCAAGGGAACTTATGTCCGGTCGCTGGCCCACGATCTGGGACAACGGGTCGGGTGTGGTGCGCACCTCTTGGGGCTTCGCCGGCTTGCTTCGGGCAAATTTGACGTGGCAAATGCGTTGCCACTCGATACCGCGCTTGCGATGAAGGAGGCCGAGTTGGCGCGGCACATGATCCCGTATCTGAAACTCCGGAGTTTCGAATGAGGCGGATCATCGATCCGGCGGAGTTGCGTGAGTGCGGTCGGCCGGTCTGTGTTGCGCTCGGCATGTTCGACGGGGTGCACCTCGGGCATCAGCACGTCATCCGCCAAGCGGTGCTCGATGCGCAGAGTCTAGGCGGATTGACGGTAGCCCTCACATTTAACCCCCATCCGCTGGCTATCGTCCGTCCAGATCGCGCTCCCTCATTGCTGCAAACGGTGTCGCAACGCCTCCGGGCGATCGAGGACATGGGGGTCGATGTTGCTCTGGTGCTGGAATTTGATGACACCTTCCGGAACCAGACGGGTGAGGAGTTTACCGGGCGCTTGGTTCGGGAATTTGGGTGCCTCCGAAGTTTCAGCGTGGGTGAGGGGTTTGAGTTCGGTCGAGACCGAAGTGGCAGCCTGGATCTGTTGCGCCGGCTTGGGGGCGAACTGGGATTCCGCGTGCACGGTCTTGCGCCGATCAGTGTGGGGGGGGAGGTAGTCAGCAGCACCCGGATCCGCGAGGTATTGCGGCAGGGCGATTTGTCGCATGTGGCGGAACTGTTGGGTCGCCCCTACAGCCTTGCGGGAATCGTCCAGCGTGGCGATCAACTGGGACGGCAGCTCGGTGTGCCGACGGCAAACCTGGATGTGCGGGGCCGCGCACTTCCGCCGAACGGTGTGTACGCAGGTCGAACCCGGATTGACAAGGTGACCTATCCGGTTGCGTTGAACCTCGGGATGCGTCCGACGGTAGGAGGCTCCGAATTACGGGCCGAAGCGCACGTGATAAATGCCACGGGGGATTGGTATGGGCTCGAACTAGAGATTCAGGTCATCGAATTGCTGCGTGAGGAGCGGCGGTTTGCGAATCTCACTGCACTGAAGGCGCAAATTTCTGAGGATCTTAGTGCGGTGCGTGCGCGAGGGTAAGGGGCCTTCAATCCAACGGTTGTTGGACTTCGGTGCGGCTCTGCTCCAGTCTCTGAAGAGCGAAATGCAAAAAAAGTTCTACATCACTACCGCGATCTACTACGTGAATGGGGCTCCTCACCTAGGGCACGCCTACGAAAAGATCATTACGGACATCATTGCCCGGGCGCGTCGCAGCCTGGGTCAATCCGTTTTTTTTCTCACGGGCCTGGATGAGCACGGACAAAAAGTGCAGCAGGCGGCTTCCGAGAAGGGGATATCACCCCAGGCTTACTGTGATGAGATGGCCATCCAATGGCAGACATTCGTCGCGCGTCTGAATATTTCCAACGATGACTATGTCCGAACAACCCAACCTCGTCACAAGGAGGTGGTGAAAGCCCTGCTCACAAAGCTGCATGACCAGGGAGATATTTATCAGGCGCCCTACCGAGGCTGGTATTCGGCACGGCACGAAACATTTTTGACGGACAAAGACCTCCGCCCAGACGGCACGTGGGATCCGGCATACGGCGAGGTGACGGAGTTGGTGGAAGAGAATTGGTATTTCAAGATGGGGCAGCATCAGGAATGGCTGGTGCAATATCTGGAGAGCCATCCGGAGTTCGTGCAGCCGGATTACCGGCGCAATGAAGTGCTGGGGTTTTTGCGTGCGGAAACGCTTGAGGACCTTTGCATCAGCCGGCCGTCCTCCCGGTTGAGTTGGGGAATACCGATTCCGTTTGCGCCGGATTATGTGAATTACGTGTGGTTCGACGCATTGGTGAACTATCTGAGCGTTCCGGCATCCATGGGAGATCCGGCGACGGCCTTAGTCACGGGTGCGACGGCGACAGGCGCCTCTATTTGGCCGCCGGATTTGCATGTCATCGGCAAAGACATTCTGAAGTTTCACGCGGTGTACTGGCCCATCATGCTCCAGGCGGCGGGGTTGCCGCTGCCTCGACAAGTCCTGGCGCATGGGTTCTGGCAAAAAGACGGTCAGAAAATGAGCAAGAGCACGGGAAATGTGGTGGACCCGATTGCGATCATTGATGAATGGGGCGTCGATGCATTCCGCTACTACGTGGTCCGCGAGCTGGATATCGGACCGGACGGAAACTGGACTGATGAAGGATTCCGTCAGCGGTATGCCGCCGAGTTGGCGAACGGCCTTGGCAATTTGGTCAACCGGTCCCTTTCAATGTTGCGAAAATATCGGGCAGGCCGGATTGGGATGGTGTCCCAAGAGTTGGCGGACGACGCGGCCGAGGCGGTGCGGGGGGTGGAGGTATGTCTGCGCGAGAATCGGCTTCAGGCAGGGTTGGCGGCGGTGTGGACCCTGGTGAACCGAGCGAACCTTTACGTGGAACAGACGAAGCCCTTTAGTCTCGCGAAAGATCCAACCCAAGCGAAGCGCCTGGATGAAGTGCTGTACAATTTGGCCGAGAGTTGTCGGGTGTTGGCTGTAGTTCTCTGGCCTTTTATACCGGACACAGCCCAACGGATTTATGCCCAGCTTCAGGTCTGCGGCGAGCCCAGCCAGTGGAGGAATTCGGCCTGGGGCGGATTGGAGGTTGGGCACGAGACGGGAGAGCCGATCCCCTTGTTCCCTCGGAAAGATTTGCCACCCAAGGCGTAGGACGCGCGGCGTTTGGTGGAAAATGCCGTTTGGCACCCAGTTTCGATTGGATGCCACAGAATCTTGATCTATTTCCGTGGCATGCTGTATGCTTCGGGCATCGATGTCGCACGGCCTGCAGCTTTCGCAACGGCTATCTCAGCAGATGGTGCTGTCACCGCAGCTCCAGCAATCGCTGGCGCTGCTACAGGCACCCGTCATGGAACTCAAGGCCATGATCGAGCAAGAATTGCAACAGAATCCCGCGCTCGAAGAATCTGTGGTGTCGGAAAACCCGGATGAGGGTCGGGAAGATACTCCCTCCGACGGCGAGTCAAATCCCGCTGATCCGACGGAACCGCCCGCCGATACCCAGTATGATCCGGCGACCGAGAAGCCTACGGACGAGCCGGTAGACAGGTTGGATGTTGAACTGCAGCGACTGCTGCAGATGGATCAGGAATGGCGGGACCATTTTTCTCAAAGCAACACGATTAACCGCGCGGGTCCGGAGGACGAGGAGCGTCGTCAGCACATGTTCGACTCCCTTGTGGCAGGCACTTCCCTTCAGGAGAATCTCCTCGAGCAACTCAGCTTAGCCGACCTCCCTCCCGAGCAGCAGTCGGTCGCCGAGATGTTGGTGGGCAACATCGACGACCGAGGCCGCCTCCAATCCGGTATCGCCGAACTATCGTTTTCCACGGGAATTTCCGCGAGCCTGCTGGAGACGGTCCTGAAGATTGTCCATACGCTGGATCCGCCGGGAGTTGGCGCCCGCGATTTGCGAGAGTCCCTGATGCTACAGCTGGAACGGGCGGGGAAGGTGGATTCACTCGAGTATCGTATCTTGAGTGACCACTTTGAAGCTTTCGGTCGCCGCCGGTTCCCGGACATCGCGCGCGCCCTCGGCCGTCCGGTCGACGATATTCAGGAGGCCGCACAACACATCGCCCAGTTGGACTCGCACCCCGCCAGTGATTTTTCACCAGACAACAATCAATACGTGATTGCCGAAGTCACGGTTTCCCGCAGCGGCGAAGACTGGACAGTGCAAACTCACAACGAGTTTGTGCCGCACCTCCGCATCAGCAATCACTACAAAGATCTCCTCTCCCAGAGCGATACGTCGACCGAAGTTCGCGATTACATTCGGGAGAAGATTCGGGCCGGAAAATTCCTCATTAAAAGCATACAACAGCGGCAGGACACCATCACGCGAATCGCCCAGGAGATCGTGAATCGGCAGCGAGATTTTCTAGACAAGGGGGCTGCCCACCTGAAACCCCTGACCATGAGCCAGGTGGCCGAGGTCGTGGGCGTTCATGAAACCACGGTGAGTCGAGCTGTGTCGGGCAAATACATCCAGACGCCCCGAGGCCTGTTTGAGATGAAGTATTTCTTCACGTCCGGCGTCCGGACGGCGTCTGGCCAATCCGTTTCGAATACCACGGTCAAAACGGCCATTGAAGTAATGTTTGCCGCCGAGGATAAGACAGCGCCGTTATCCGATGAAGTGATCGTGAATACGCTGAAGGGGAAAGGAATCATGATTGCCCGGCGAACGGTGGCGAAGTATCGCGCCGAATTGGGGATCCTCCCCAGTCATCTTCGCAAGACATATTGACGGAAGAACGGGTCGCCTTTTTCTGTGAACAAAACGTTTCGCTCATTTCTCGGCACATCTCCATTGATGGCCCGCGTGGCGCCGTTCGTGATTTTCCTCGCCCTCACGGCCTTGCAAGGGGCATTCGGTGAAAGCTCTCGGTACTGGATGTACCTGGCTAAGACAGTGGTGGGGGCATGGATGGTCTGGGTGATGTATCCGTTGGTGTCGGAAATGCCCTGGAAGATCAACGTGGAAGGGGTGTTGGTGGGCGTTGCGGTATTTGCGATCTGGGTCGGAATAGATCCGTATGTCCCCAAACTGGACACCTTGATCGTGAAGTTAGGGTTCAAGCCCAAGTCGGGCGAGTTGCCGTGGAATCCGCTGACTTTTTTTGCCGGCAACGCGGCGCTCGGTTGGTTGATGGTTGGAGTCCGGACATTGGGTTCAGCGCTGGTGGTTCCGCCGCTCGAGGAGACGTTTTATCGATCGTTTATCTACCGCTATATTGCAAATCCGGATTTTACGTCTATTCCTCTGCAACGGTGGCACGCCGCTAGTTTTTTCATTAGCACAGCCCTATTCGGATTCTCCCATAACGAATGGCTTGCCGGCATCCTCTGCGCCATGGCCTATCAGTGGCTCGTGCTTCGCCGCGGACGGTTGGGAGAAGCCATGACGGCTCACGCAGTCACGAATTTTCTTCTGTCGATTTGGGTGGTCGCAAGGGGCGCATGGCAGTTTTGGTGACTCAATTGCCAGCATCTCTGGTCCTGTGATCCCAGATCTCGCATTGCCTCCGTGCGTTCGCCACGAGGACGACCATCTCCTCGTGGTCAATAAACCCGCCGGCTGGAATACGCATGCGCCTTCCCCCTACGCGGGCGAAGGGATTTACGATTGGCTCCGTAATCGTGAGCCCCGGTGGGCGACATTGGCGATTCTCCACCGGCTCGACAAGGAGACCTCTGGGCTGCTCGTTTTTGGGAAAACCGCGAAGGCAAACCGATCCATGACGGAGCAGTTTACTCGCCGTGTGGTCGGAAAACGATATGTTCTGGAAACGGACCGTGAGGTGGTCGAAGACACCTTCACCGTGTGCACTCCCATCCGACGCGCGGGAGATCAGTATCAGGCTTCTTTGGGGGTCGCGGGCGCCAAATCCGCAGAAACCCGGTTCCGCGTGGTGCGCCGTCGTCCGGGACTAACCGTTCTTCACGCGGAACCTGTTACCGGACGGACGCATCAAATCCGCGTGCATGCGGCCGAGCGGGGTTTTCCCCTCCTGGGCGATGTCTTATACGGCGGTACTCCAGCTGCCCGAGTCCATTTGCACGCGATGGAACTGCGGTTCACCCATCCGGGAGAAAATCGCGAAGTTGTTTACACGGCGGAAGTCGACTTTGGGGAGGCTGCCGGCGTGGCGTTGCGGCGGGGGCTCATTGATTCGCGAGAGACGGATTCATTTCGTTGGGTGCATGGGGCTGCGGACGGTTCCCCTGGCTGCTATATAGATCGCTTGGGTCCGTTTGCGTTTGTGCAGTCGGAGAGGGAGGGGATCGCTCCGACACGTCTACCCCCCGGGACATGCGGATGGTATATCAAACGACTGGAACGGCGGCTGGAGGGGCGGCGAGGCGTGGAATTGTCGCCGCGCCATGGCGGGGGGGAGATTGCCGTCGAGAATTTCGTTGTCCGCGAAAACGGTGTGCAATTTGAGTTGAGCTTCCAGGAGGGCTACAGCGTGGGATTGTTTCTGGATCAACGGGACAACCGCCGCCGGCTCCTTACGGGTCATGTGGGGGGTGGATTTCCACTCTGGGATTCGGAAGTTGCATCCCGGGAAATCCTGAACTGCTTTGCATACACTTGTGGATTCAGCGTCTGCGGCGCATCGGGGGGCGCCAAGACCACGAGCTTGGATCTGTCCCGCAAATACCTGGAATGGGGGCGCCGCAATTTTCTGCGAAACGGAATCGATATGGAGGATCATGAGTTCATCCACGGCGACACCTTCGACTGGCTCCGTCGGTTTGCCCGCAAGGGACGACGGTTTGGCGTGGTGGTGCTGGATCCACCCACATTTTCGAGATCCAAGGAATGCGGCGTCTTTCGGGCCGACGCAGACTACGGGCTGTTGGTCACGGCGGCCCTTCAGGTGTTGAGTTCGGGAGGTGTGCTATTATCGTCCACGAATGCTGCGCGGGTATCTGCCGATGAATTTATTCAAACACTCCGTGACACGATCCGATTGGCCGGACGGAAAATTGTCAAGGAGTTGTACATTCCTCAACCTCCGGACTTTCCGGTTCATCGCGAGGAACCGGCCCATTTGAAGACTGTGTGGATGCGAGTTGCCTGAGACTTGAACGTCCGGCACGACGGAATTTGAGTGAACCGCAAGTTTTCCAGAGGTCCATCATCATCACCATCGCCGTGGGCCGCGCGACGCGAGAGCTTCCCTTTCCAGCCGGCCAGTCTATTCTGTCGGCCGGACCAATGAACGACACCACGAAAGCATCGGTTTGGCTTGAGAACAGCGCGGGCGAACAATTCTTCATTGTGGGGAACTGCCCCATCGGTCGCACGCCGACGAATCAAATTGTGCTTGCCGATGACCGAGCCTCGCGGCGGCACGCGCTGGTTCATGCGCAGGAGCAATTCCAATACTGGCTCGTGGACCTCGGTAGCAGCAATGGTACCTCGCTCAACGGCCGACGCGTCAGCCAACCCACCATGCTCCGGCACGGCGACCGCGTGGAAATTGGCGCCAGCGTGCTGACATTCCATCAGCCCTCCACCGCCACGGCCGCCCAGCGGACCAACCGCGACGAGCAGACGGTTGTGGACATCAAATCCGTACCGTGCTGGCTGCTCGTCGCTGACATTGAAGGATCGACGCGGCTCCACGAGAAATTTCCCGCTGAGGAGCTGCCTGTTCTCATTGGCCGATGGCTCGCCGAGTGCAAACAACTCATCGAAGAATGTGGCGGCAGCATCAATAAATTCCTCGGTGACGGCTTCCTCGCCTACTGGCACGCCACCACCGGCTCGTCGCTTCAGGTCATGCGGGCCGCCGAGGCGCTTAAACGGCTGCAAGGGGGATCCAAGCTGCCGTTCCGCTTCGTGCTACATCACGGCACTGTTTTCTGCGGCGGCGCCTCGCTCGGAGAAGAAAGCCTGTCCGGCCGCGAAGTGAATTTTATCTTCCGAATGGAGAAACTCGCCAGCAAGTTGCAGGAGACGCGGCTCCTGAGTGAAATGGCCGCATGCCTTCTCGATGCGCAACTCGCCTCGAACGCTGCCGGCCGGCATCCGCTGCCCGGCTTCGAAGGCGAATTCGGGTTCGTGACGTTTTAAGAAGGCCGGGGAGCGGTCGTTTTCAGACAAATTGCGCCGTTCTGCACCGGGGTGAGGATGGGATGGGGGATCGCACCATCCATGGAAAAATCCCTTTACCACTCCCCGGGTTCAATTGCAGATTGCTTCGATGCAATCGATCTTCACGGGTCCGGTCTATGTGGTGCGCGACAACATCGATACCGATCAGATCATCCCCGCCCAGTTTCTGAACCTCGTGCCTACGATCCGAGAGGAATACGAAAAACTCGGGAGCTATGCCATGTGTGGGCTTCCGGATGCCCTGTACCCCGCCCGCTTTATAAAAGAAGGGGCGGAAGACACCGAGTTTCCGATCATCATCGCCGGGCGAAACTTCGGATGCGGCAGTTCCCGTGAACACGCCCCAATCGCCCTGGGAGCCGCCAAGTGTGAAGCCGTCATTGCCGAGGGTTTTGCTCGGATTTTCTTCCGCAATTGTGTGGCGACCGGTGAAGTGTACCCGGTCGAATCGCCTGAACGCCTCTGCGATATTTTTAAGACAGGCGACTTGGCGACGCTGGACATTGACGCTTGCACGGTCCGCCACCACGGCACGGGCAAAACCTACTCCACCAAGTCACTCGGTGAAGTCCGGCCGGTTGTGGATGCCGGTGGCATCTTTGAGTACGCGCGCAAGACGGGCATCATGCCCAAGGCCGCCTCAGCGTGAATTCAGAAGCCTTTCACGAGCGTCCTCCGACGAAAAACCTTGTCGCTCGCGCACAGGTAAAGCCATTCGCCGCCCGGTCCGGCAAAGGCGCAACTGACGGCGCCCTTGGTTTCCGGCTTCGCGATAACGCCACCCATCCGCCCGGTCCAGTCAAACATCTGGACGCCTTGGTGCGAGGTGATGTAGGTGCGACCCTGCGCATCGGATGTCATGCCGTCACCACCACTGTCCGGACGATCGATGGGCACCCGCAGAGTCATAAGTCGTTCGCCAGCCCGGATGCTTCCGTCAGCGTCGACGAGAAAACTCCACACAAAGGTGCCGGCGTATTCCGACACATATAGCTGTCGTTGGTCCGGACTGAGAGTAATACCGTTGGGTTTGTTGATGCCTCCGGCGGCGGCGGGTGGGCGTGACATAGTGCGGGCTGAGATTGGCACCCGCACGACTTGGCCAGGACCGGTGTCGGTGAAGTAGATCCAGCCCTGGCGCGAGACGACGAGATCGTTCGGAGTGACATCCACCGCAATATCCGTCATATCCTTCGTAGTCGGATCGATGGCAATGACCTTCTTCTTGTCGTCCTTGCCTCCGCCCTGCGTGGCTGCGTACAGCTTTCCGTCCGGACCCCATTTCATTCCGCTCACTTTGGGACCCCCTTTCAGCCAAAGGCTGACTTTTCCGTCCGGCTCCACGCGATGAAGATTGCCCGCAGGAAGATCGGAGAAATAGAAGACGCCGTCAGGGCTGCCGCACGCGGCGTCTGTAAATTTGTAATTTTCGCCGATTCGCTGCCAGTCGCCGGGAAGGCCGCCACCGGGGAGTATTTTGTTGAGAGCCTCGTCGCCTGGCCAATTGTTGGTGCTCGGCTCCGGAATCGGTGCGTCGGGACGCCACAGCCAGCGGAGCGCGTCTGGAAGAATGGTGCCGCCGTGTTTGCCGCTATGGGCGCCATCCCCGAGGACGAATTGGTGATCGTATCCAGCGAATGCCAGGGCGCTGGCCATTTCCTGATTCGCGAGCGGCCAGCTACCATGGAGGTTGTTAAGATCATTGGAACCGTCCTGGAGAAAGACACGGATGGGTTTGCGCTCCGTCTTCCGGATCAAGGCGGGATAGACATGGCCGCCACGAATGTTCACGAAGCTGCCAATTTGCGACAACACGCGTCCAAAGGAACCGGGCTGTTCCCATGCCACCGTCCAGGCGCAAATGGCGCCGCTGCTCATGCCGGCGAGAGCTCGATCCCGCGGATTGGCAGAAAGATTCAGCTGATAGATCTTGCTGACGTGTGGCAAGAATTCGTCGAGTAGGAAACGTGCGTACCGATCGCCGAGTGAATCGTATTCCAGACTGCGATTGCTCGTCTTCCATTGATTCGTTCGGGATTCCTGGGTTCGATCTCCGGGGCTGATGAAGACGCCTACGGTGACGGGCATCTGACCGCGGTGAATCAAGTTGTCAAAAACCACCGGAACACGTTGATCTCCTGTCCTGGAGACGTAAGCGGCGCCATCCTGGAAGACCATCAGGGCAGCCGGTTTGGCGGGGTCGTATTGCGCGGGAATGTAAACCCAGGCATCCCTTCGGGTTCCGGGGAATATGGAGGAATTTGTGTACTCAAATTTTTCGATCCGCCCTTGTGGAACACCCGTCTGGGGCTGCGAGTCCGCCCCAAGAACGTAGGTTTCTGCGGCGTGTACGGCCGCGAGTGTCAACGCCAGGGTGACGGAGCAGAAGACGACGGGGAAATGCATGTTGCGAAGATTCAACCACAAACAGCCTGGTCCGGAAATAAGAAAAGGGAACCGATGGGTCACATCTCGACATTCCACAGTTGAAAGCGGTACCGCGAAAAGGATTGGACCAGAGCCTGCGGGAACCCTGGAACGAGCACGTTTAGGATTCCTTAATCTCCGTTTTCTCCCTCGCCTCCGCCGCGGCGATTTCCTCCCAGGACGGTGCGCGCCAGGCCTGCCACGGCGCGCCGACTAGGATCACGTCCCCATCCGAGCTCCACTTGGCCGCCCATAGAGTTGAACCAGTGCCCCCCAAGGTCAGCAGTTCCTGCCACGTGCTGGCATCCCAGATGCTTGACCGCCTCCCGTCCGCTACAGGCCGAAGTCGATCACTTTCGGCACCGGCACGCCGTCGTGCAGTGTTACCAGAATGTTCGAGGGCTTGATGTCGCGGTGGATGATCCCCTTTTGATGCGCATGCTGGATGGCATGGCAAACCTTGATGAAAAAGTCGAGTCGCTCCTGGGTGGTGAGCTTGCCTTGATCGCAGTAATCGGTGATGCGGACGCCGCGCACCAATTTCATGACGAAGTTCGGGCGGCCATGGAAAGAAAGCAACGGTTCGCGCCTGGTCCCAAGACCTTCGCCCCCGAGTGATTGAGCACTGGCTTCCGTGACGCCCGCATCGAGAATTTTCGCAATATTGGGATGATCCTCTACCCTACTAAGTGCAATTCAGCAGCAACATTCCGCAGGAAATATTCACTTCATCGTGCGGGCATTGACCGATTGCAGGCCTTCTCCGAGGCTCTGCAGAGATGGACTCTATCCGCATGGTTCGCGTCGTTGTCACCGCATTGCTTTCTCTGTTGGCAGCGGGGAATTCGTTGCGCGGGGAACAATCGGCTCCGGCCGGCGCCACCTACACCAATCACCACGTCATTACGGTCCCCTGGTCCATCCACATGGTCAGTTGGGAGCGGCGCCGCGCGGAATTTATGCTTCATTCGATTCACGCGGGAGGAGCGGCTGTGGGACTTGATCGGCTCAGTCGTCAAATTTCTCGATTGAATTCTCAATGGGGCCTGGTGGTAGCCGGAATCAATGGAGATTTTTATCAACGGGAGGATACGTTCGCGGGCGATCCCCGCGGATGCCAGATCGTCGAAGGCGAATTGATCAGCGCTCCCAACGGGGATGCGTGCTTCTGGGTGGATGCGCTCGGTGAACCGCATGCGGGTGAGGTTTCGTCGCAACTACAGGTGATCTGGGAGAACGGAAGCAGTCTTCCGGTCGGCATGAATGAAGATCGAAAGAAGATGGGAGTTGTCCTGTATACGGCGGCGATGGGAGCATCGACGCCATCGATTGCCGGGCAAGATCTGGTGCTTGAACGGGCGGGAAATGGCCCATGGCTCCCGCTGCGGATAGGGAAGACCTACACCGCCAAGGTTCGCGAAGTGCGCGGCGGCGGCGGTTCAGCGTTGTCGCCAGGCACCCTGGTGCTTTCTATCAAGCCCAGCCTGGTCCCGAAGATTCCCCCGGTGAAGGTGGGGACGGAGTTGACCCTATCTCTGGCAAGTTTGCCGGCTCTCCAGGGAGTTCGAACGGCGATTGGCGGCGGCCCGGTGCTCGTCCGCGGCGGCAAGCGCCAGAAGATTGCCGGCTCATCCTTCGGGGATTATCGGTATAGCACCATGATGGAACGGCATCCCCGATCAGCGATTGGCTGGAATGCGACCCATTTCTTTCTGATGGAAGTCGATGGGCGGCAGGACGAGTTATCCGTGGGGATGACTCTCAGCGAGTTATCGGAGTATCTGTTCAAACTCGGCTGTACCGACGCGATGAATCTCGACGGAGGAGGTTCGGCCACGCTCTGGTTCAACGGCAAGGTGCGCAACAGCCCGTGTGACCAACGCGAACGTGAAATTGCCAATGCGTTGGTGGTAACTCGCAAGGAGATTTCGCTCCCGAAATGAGCGATCGACGCATCGGCACAATCTCGGACAGTTCCTCAACGCCGGAGTCGGAAGAATCGGTTCCCAGTTCCCGGGAGAGTCTTGAAGGGACTCGAAACAACCGGGCCTGGAACTTGCGTCCACGGCCCTCCGGCGTTGGGCGATTCTTCGAGGACGAATCCAGGGCGCTCCCACGATAATGTAACCCCGCTCAACCCATTCGCTAAGCCGAGCACCACAGGAGGCGATAGCGTGATTCTTTCCTCCAACGCAATTCCAAAGGTGATATCCGGGCTGGACGGGTTGTAATTGTGAACTTCCACAGCAATCACGTTGTCTCCAGCAACCAGAGAGTCAGCCCCCTCGCCAGCGATCGTGAATTGATCCGTGCAGGTCGCATCGCCATCGCAGGGGAAACCGATGGCGAGCGACACAGGTTCGATGACGGCCGGCGCCGCCTCCATGCGAAGCCGGTAGGCCTCTTTCCCATTTAAGTAGATCACGGCTCCGTCATCTACAAAGGCCGTCACTCCCAGCGATGTTCCCGGAATAACTTGGGATAGATTAAAATGCTTGCGGAAGTAGTACGCCTGAAACGGAAACCCACCTCGCATCGGACTGGCGGGCATCTCTGCGCCTCGCGGCATTACATCCGGATTCGGTCCGGTGGACCGAACATCCGTCCACAACAAACCGGGGCCTTCTGTCCAACTTGAATCATCGAATGTCGAGAGCGCCCAAGCGGAATCGGTGAAGGGGCCGACGCTATAGCGCCATGAATCTTCAATCTCCGACAGCATCCGGCTTACAAAGTAGTTGGTCGTGGTAAAATATTGAGTGGTGGACACTTGGTTCACACCCGATGCGGATGAATTGACTCGAAAGTAGTAACCGGTGTCTGGGCTCAGACCGGTTATGCGGACGGCGTGCTGCGTCACCAAGGTCGAATTCGGTGAGGTGGAGGCAATCAGTTGTTCGTCGATACCGTATTGGACTGCGGATGTGGCGGGCGACGCCGTTGTCCAAGTGACGGTGGCAGCGGTGTCATCGGGTTGCACCCGGATATTATCCAGGAATCCGACGAGAGGTAGGGCATAGATACCCAGGTGAGAACCGACGATCCGTTCCCTGCCGGAATCCGCGACGGCGCTCGAACGATTGACCCGCTGAGGACGTCCGGTCGAATCGGCTAGAACCATTGTTGTTGATCCGCCGCCATCGAGGTTAATGGCCTCGTGAGCACCGAGCAGGATCATCAGTCCAGCCGTCTCAGAATTGAGAGCGCCGATGCTGTAGCCATTCTGTCGGCCGTCAATGACGATCAGATACAAATACTGTCGATCCTTTGAGATTCCGGCGGCGGTGCGCGGATTGACGCCATTGATGAAACCCGACTGGTTGTTCAGGTTGGCGACAAGGGCGCCATTACTGACGAGCGGATAGGTTCCTGCGATCGCGGAAAAAATCCCGGCGGTGTTGGTGGCAGGCCAGTTTTTCTGAATAATCACCGGCTCATTTTTCTCAGAAAAAGCGATCACCGCCGAATCGCTGGAGGTGTCCTGGGGCGAAACAATTTCACCGTCACTAACGACCAGTCCGTGCACATCCAAGCGAGTTCCCGCGGGTGGGTAATACTCTGCCGGGTCGAAGCGGCCGCCATTGACGGCCGCCTGGAGTTGGTGGGTCTTGAGGAAATCGCTCACGTTTTGCCCGAGTGTTTCTGCGGAATTGAGCACGTACTTTGCCGCTTTGGGAGTGATAAACAGACGGATGCCAGGCGCCTTTAGATCCACGCGCAATGCGTACGCGACGAACAGACTTGAGAACTGACTTGTGGGTGGCTTGTTGGTGGCCGCCGCGCGGTCAATGCCTGTGAACACAGGCACCCATGGGCTGATCTCGAGTGCGGCATGAAGACTCGAGGAAATGAGGAGAAGCAGTATTGCAGCGGCCCGGCAGTGGGAGACATGCCTGGTGCGACGTTCAGCAATCTTGGAAGTAAGAGTAGTATTCATGGCTGGAAATGGAAAGTAAGACTGGCGAACTAGTTGCCGCTGTATTTATAGGAGTATCCGGGGATGGGATCGCGGACATAGGCCGGTGTGTGACCGTCGTAATAAATCGGAGCCGATGCAGCGTGTCCGTCGATAAATGCGATGACGCTGATCGCATCGCAATAGAACGGTGCGTTGCGAGTGCCGGTTCGGCTGTCGTGCCATGAGAGCGGGGCGTGGGCAGCCCATTCCATCACGACCAGAGTGCGCGCCGGATCCCTGACAGCTGGCAAAGACCAGCCGGCGATATTGGGCACATCGGGAAGCGTCACTCCGTTGTACACATAGCTCGTGAAATCGAATCGCGCCTCCCGGCTGAACGGCCCGTGGTCCGCGTACCCGCGATCTGCCGGGCATGCAAAACCGCGATCGTCGGCCGAAGAAAGACCCTTCAACCCTATGTAACCTTTAATCTGCTCCTTGTAGAACCACCAGATGTCCTCCTTTTGGCCCGGCAGGGCATCGGGAAGAGACTGCTTATGATCGCTGGCGAACAACTGAAAGGCGTGACCCAGCTTGCGCAGATTCCCGAGGCATTCACTGCGGCCTGCGTTCCGGTGCGATGCTTTGAGGAATCCGATACTCAACATCAGTCCCATCGATACGGTAGCCAGGACCAGCAAGAGATCGGTGCGCGTGAAGCCCTGTGGATATCGGGACATGGGGCGTCGACGATCGAGGGATGGGCGAGGAATCATTGCGTTACAGAACCCTGTGCGGAGGGTAATTATTGGCGGGAAACAACTTCATACAGTTGCGGTAATAAATTGGGATCGACCCTTCGCGCACTGTCCGGGATTAGTCGGCTGACCAACGCAACGTCGAGAATGCCTTGTTCGATCGGCTGGCGGATTCCAGGATCCTCAGCGTGGTATCTTGGGCAGAAGGCGATGATCCTTGGCTTAATCGTTCCAAGGCGAAGGCGTTGTTCCTCGTTTAGCTGGGGAGGACCCATTGCCGATACGATGACATCGCCCGGAGCTGCTTTGCGGATCAATTCGACAAAATCCTCGCTGGAGATCTCTTCGGCCCGGGCAGGGTCCACTTCAATCGGATGAACGATCACCGTACACTTCACTCCAGACTGCAGCTCCCGCCGAAGCCCCTCCAACAAGAGATCCGCGCCGGGTTGGCGGAAACTGGAGGTATCCCGCAAGAGGATGGTTATGCGGCCACCTGGCGTCAGGCGCTCCTTTGCTTGCAGTCCAAGAGTCCGGCCGATTGCCCGATGAATTCCGGGGTGCGGGCTCGGGTTTCCATCCCAGATCAGCGATGCGAACATTCCAGCGGACGCCAGCATCACAAGGCAGGAAAACACATCGACGGCTTGACTGTTCCTCATGGCGTGGTGCGGACTGCCCGCAGCAAGCGGGGTACCAGGGGGAGGCAACAGAACGCGGCACTGCGGTGCGAAATAGGATCAGAGGACGCCACGGCTAAAAGACTCCCCGTGGTTTCGAAAAGACCACGTTGGTCAATCCGGCCGAAAAATGTCCGTTAATCAACGCTCTCAATGAGTTGATTTTCGTCAACATCGCACTGCCATCTGCCAGCGTGACATTGCCGCTGCGGACGTGCAATTTTCGATCCCAGGAAGCATCGATGGATGAGCCGAGAAAAATACTCCAGTGAGGTTCGAGCCCGCCGCCGCCACCCGAAACATTCCGGTCACCCGCAACGACGGTTTGATGGAGGGATTCGGTCGCCCGGGTGCCGACGAAATAGCTTATGTTGGCTTCGCCCGAGAGCGCGCTCCAATTGGTGCCAGATTTTTTTGCGAGATCGGTGGGGCAGAGCAAAATCTTGGCGGTCCCCAGCTCATTTGACGCAATCCGATAATTGTCCGTCCAATCGAGGGTCCCCAGCGTCCCACCGTTGGTACTGTCCATCTGCCACGGGAACTTGTCACCGTGGTCATTTCCCCAAAGCCGAAGTGCGAGCCCTGTTTGTTTCAGATTGTTGATACAAGCGATCCCCTTGGCCGTCGCCTTTGCACGCGAAAGAGCCGGAAGGAGAAACCCGGCGAGAATGGCAATGATTGCGATCACCACGAGCAATTCGATCAGTGTGAAGGCTCTAGATCTGGATTCAGGATACATAAATCAGGGAGAAATTACGGATGGGGAATGAGGCGCAGAGAATCTTCATCGAACCATGCGATGCCACCTTGCCCGCGGAGTTCGCAAACGAGTTCAATCAATTCTTCTGATGCGTCCACCTTAACGGCGACCCCTACCACTTTCCACGGCAGAGTTCCGCAGAGCGCCTCGGAACGATCGCTGCGCCCAACCACTCGAAGTATCGCACCTTGATTCGATCCGAAGGGAAGCGTGCCGACTGCGGCGGTCCGGATTTTTCCCTCAAATCGGTACCGACCTTGCGGAAGCAGCACACGAGTTCGCCAGGACGTCAGTGTCGGCGACCGCGGTCCGGCATCGATTTTGAGAGATCCGCTCTGCGATTCATCGCCACTTGGGGGACGGCTAAGCGTTGGGCCGTCATCGGCTCGTGCGTTTGGAACCCAACCGGTGAGCCCGAGTAATCCATTCCGAAATGCCGCCGGCGGGGCAGGGGGTGAGTTCCGTTGTCTCAGGAGCTCCTCACATCGGCGCTCAATCCGCGCCCGCAGATCGCTGAGCGCCAGATCAAGTTCGCGAAAGCGTTGTGCTCCCACCTGGGCGCGAACGGTGTTTCGCAGACGATCCAGGCGAGCAATCACGTCTGCTTTCCCCATCAGCGCGAGGGAGAGCTCGGCGTGTCGCGCTTCATACTTTTGTCGCGCTTCAGGGATTTCGAGGAGTGCCTTTGCCACCAGGCCGGCCATGTGGGGCGTTCGCGGTAACTGTGGCTGCCAAAAAAGTTGATCCATGCCATGCGGGAGAAACACCAAAAGATCCCGCGTTGGATCGTGGTATATTTGGAAATTGTTCCGTGCCAGACAGTACCCATCGTGATGAGTCACCAGGACTTCAATGGCCATGAACGAAAGAAACCGATCCACGTCGAGCAGCCCTTGCATGGCTTCCCACCTCACTCCCAAATCCGGTTCCATAGCGGCTGCCGAGAGGCGACTTAAATCCGAGGCAATGCCGTCCTCCATTCCCGATTTGCGACCTCCAGTCTTCCGGGTCGGCTGGTCCACGTCGCCACCGGACCCGTGGTCATGAACGGTGCCGTTTCCGCACCCGAACTGTTCTCCGAGCCACTCCGTTGTGATCCCTTCGACAAGGACGTAAAGACCTAGCAGACGACCATTCAACATCACCTCCGCCCGCGTCACTCTCGGTGCCGGCACACCCGCCGCGCGGAACAGCTCGGCACCCATCTGCTCGTTCACGGTGCTTGCGTCTTCGATCGAATTATTGAGGTGAATCTTGCGGTAGCCCCGAAACCGCTGGTCCGCATTATATCGCCCAAAGTCCAGGGTCCATCCGGGTTTGTCGTCCAACGATCGGAAGCTCCCGATCGATCCCTTTAGGTGGACACCCACTTCCATTCCGGGAGATTCGTTCGCAGACAGTGTCGCCGAAACATACTTTCGGGGCGCCTGAGCGAGCTGATTCCATTCATTTGGTCCAAGACGGATTCGCAAGTGAATTGGCCGATCTTCATCGAATAAGCCCCCCGTTGGCACATCCGCTGTCGCCTGAAGGAGCATCCACAACCAGCCGCAACCGAAAGCGGTGACCCACGCAACGTGGGCCGCTCCGAACCATTTGGGAGCGGACCGGCGTGATCGCCCGCCCACGAAAGTGGGAAGCGATTTTGCGGAGAACCGATTCATCTTGGTAGGATCACGGCGAGTTCTTGCGTTGCAGCAGCACGAGCGAGTTAGCCGCGGGCCGCTCCCGCCCCTCGGATGGGCTGCTCATTACATTGCCGTAAACCCACAGGGACGCCGAGCCGCCTCCGTCCAGGTTCATGGCCTCGTCGCAGCCCAGCGTTCTCATGTATTCAGCAAGTTCAGGAAGCGTCATCCCAAGCGACAGTTTGCTCTGCCGACCATCTACCACCACGAGATAAAAATGTGTCGCACTCCAGCCGATGGCTGTTCGTGGGTGCCGAGTTTGAATACCCGGCCATTCCATCGACTTGCGGTCTCGAATCAAGGTCGGCCCGCCTCCAATTGCCGTCTGGACTCCCGAAAGATCCGGGACCGTCTCGGTGATAATTCGTAACTCCGCGCCGACCGAAAGCGTGGGCACGCGGGTGGCGAGTCGTTGTCCCAATGAAAGCACGAGTGTGTCGAAATCTATGGGGGAATTCCCGTCGGTTCGCATCTGGCGCACACGGGCGATTAGAGTCTGCCCGGTTCGGAGCGGGAGCCACGGGGAACCTGGCATGACCTTGAGGATCCATTCCACCCCCTCCCGAGTGTGTGTGGAATTGCCCACCGCGCTGGAGTACAATACCGCACTATCCGGCAACCGCTCCTCGTTCAATTTGAATGGCAGGCTGGTGCCGTCGGGAAGAACTACACGGAACTTTGAATGGACGTTGGTAGATTGCGGAAGCCCGTCCGGGGTTATCCAAAAACAGGCGTGTCCTTCGGGTCCGCTGACAAGTTCGCCCTGGCGGATCTGGAGATCCTGAGGATCGGCTGGGCAGGTGACCTGACTGTGGTAGTAATCGCCGTTGATGGCGGCGATCGGCAATCCGAGGTCCGGGGGGAGCTTTTTGATTTGATCGGGAACCGTTGCCATTCCGAAGGCGGCGCCGCCCCCGAGTGCGGAAAAAAAGCCCAGGTCGTGGCGCGCGCGATCGACCGTCACAACGTGCATTGACCAGGGGATTTCCGGTTTCTCAACGTGGTTATACGACCAACCCCTGCCAGACCGGGTCGTGGGGCTCGAAATAGCCGGCGACTCATCGGTATCCAAGTCGGTGGCGGAGAAGGATCGAACGACAACCGCAATCGCGCCGAGCCAGCGGAGCGAGCGAATCGGAGCCAGCACCACGAAACCTCTCCTCCGTCTGGTGAGAATCCCCAGATTGGCTTCGTTTTCGTGCAAAAGTGCCATTGAATGTGTCAATTTGGGAGGAAACATAGCAGATTTGATGCCATATGCCACAAGGGCTTGCGCGGGTCAACTCGCGCCCTGCATTCATGCCGATCGCTGTTCATGCGCGGAAACGTTTTCCCGAAATACTGTTAGATTGATTCGGGGAAAAACAGGTGGGTTTCACTTTCCAAGCGAAATCGGACTTGGCTTCACTTCGTTCGGTTCGATACAATAGCAAAAATGTATCGTCTCCGCCGGATAGCTGTTCTCGTCGCACTGGCCGGTGGAACGGGAATCCCTGCAGTCGCATCGCCCGATCTGCCAATCGAACTGTTCACCGCAGACGGACAGGGGGAGATCGAAATGGACTCGCGGACCGGCGAGGCCACGGCCGCCAATGGAGTTATCGTAAAATATTACGATGGCCAAAGTCGGCATGTAACGTTGCAAGCGCAAAAGGTTCGTGTGGAGCGCGACACCTACGAGGTGAGTGCCGAAGGGGATGTCACGATCCTTGCCACAGAGGACATCGAAGGCCAGGTACCGCGCAGTGAGTTTTGGCGAGGGAGACAGATTCACTACAATCTACGGACCCGAGCATTTTCTGCTTCAGAATTTCGAATCGCGCACGAGCCGTTTTTCATCGCGGGCGAAGAAATCACCGGAGCTGCAACCAACAGCGCGTTGCATGAGCTTTCGGAGGTTACGTTGGCGACAGAAGACCTCGCGAAACCCGCTTCGCGATTCAGAGCTCGGTCCGTGCGCTTGGTGCCCGGTGAGTATCTTGAGACAACGGGCATGGGGATTTATCTGGGAAACACGCGAGTATTGCTCCTGCCGAAATATCGCCGATCCCTGCGGCGTCACACTGCATTTTGGACACTGACGCCCGGGTACAGGAGTCTCTATGGGCCATTCGCTCTTTCCACGTTCCACTGGATGGTGCAGACCAATCTGGAGGCTGGATTTGACCTCGATTTGCGGCAGAAGCGAGGCGTGGGATTTGGTCCACGCATGGAATACGATTTAGGGCGGATAGGGCAGGGGGACGGTCGCTACTATTTTATCCACGATAACAACCCACCGCCACCGCCGGACGGGGGATCGCCGACTCCGAGCGATCGCTATCGGTATGATTTTAATCATGCCGTCACGAACCTCAGCGGATTTTCGGCACAAGGCGCCCTTCGCGGACAGAGTGATGCCTGGATCCTGCGCGATTTTTTTGAAAGCGAATACCGGAGAAACCCTCGGCCTCAATCGTTTTTTGAGGCAACGCAGACATGGCCCAACTACAGCTTGGATCTGCTGGCGCGCGCCCAGGTAAACGACTTTTTTGAGACAACGGAACGGCTGCCGGAGGTCCGGTTCACGGCACTCCGGCAGCAAATCGGAGCGGCACCTCTTTACTATGAAAGTGAAAGTTCCGCGGGTTATTTTCATTACCGCTCCGGCGTACCCGGTGGACCGGATTACTCCGGAGCGAGGGCGGACACCTATCATCAGGTGGTCGCGCCAAAGACACTTTTCGGATGGCTGAACGTAGCGCCCCGCGTGGGCGGACGGTTCACTTACTATACGGACCCAGCCGGGTCCCCGCTGTCGGACCGTGACCGTTCGCGAGGAGTGTTCAACACGGGGGCTGAGGTTTCACTGAAGGCATCCAGAACCTGGGCCGGGGCATCTAACCGCACGCTGGATGTGTCGGGGTTGAGGCATTTGCTCGAGCCGTCGATCAATTACGTTTTTGTTCCCGAACCGAGTCCACGCCCCTATGATCTCCCGCAATACGATTCGGAGTTGCCGTCCCTGCGATTACGGCCGGTCGATTTCCCCGACTACCGCGAGGTGGATTCGGTCGATTCTCAAAACACGATTCGCTTTGCCGTACAGAACCGGCTTCAAACAAAGCGCCGAGAACTATCGGTCGATCTTGTCCGATGGGCCATGATGATGGACTGGCGACTCCATCCGGAGCGCAGACAAACAACTTTTCCGGAATTGTACTCTACTCTCGACTTCGTCCCCCGAGAATGGCTAATACTAGCGAACGAACTCCGTTATGACATTAATGCAGAACATTGGCGTGAGGCAATTCATCGAATCACCTTTCAGCCTGGCAACGTCTGGCAATGGACTTTTGGTCACCGGTACCTGCGGGACGGGTTGGGAATCTGGGTGGATCCGGAATTGGCCCGGCTCCGCGGGCTTAGCCCTGAAGCAGGAAACAATTTATTTTTCAGCAGTCTTTACCTCCGCGTGAACGAGAACTGGGCGTTTCGGATGAATCACCACTTCGAGGCACGCGACGGGGTGTTGGAAGAGCAAAGTTATACGTTGTACCGGGATTTCCGGAGTTGGACTGGAGCTCTGACGCTGCGTCTGCGGGATAATCGCCGCGACGTCAGCGACTGGGCGGTCGTGGCCACGTTCTCGCTGAAGGCGTTTCCTAGGTTCCGACTGCACGAGGATCGAGATCGAATGGAGAAATTGTTCGGCGGTTAGGTTTTCGACGACGGAAGCGGCATTTTTGAGAATCAGAATTTGAACTTGAACTTGGATTTGCGCGGCCTTGAAGGGCGCGCATGTAAACAAACTGACACCGAGGAGAAAAAATATGGCAGCAGCTAAAAAATCCGCAGCAGCGAAATCCGCAGCAGCTAAACCCGCAGCAGCTAAACCCGCAGCGGCGAAACCCGCAGCGGCGAAACCCGCAGCGGCGAAACCCGCAGCCAAAGTCAGTCGCCCGGCGGCGCGCAGCGGCGCCGCCGCGAAGAAAGGCGCGAAAGCAAAGTAAGCGCTCATTATCTCAGCAGCCTTGGTTACCAGGGCTGCTTTTTTAAAAGTTAAATTAAATATAACACACATTGTGCATTTTAAATCCTCGAACGGGTTTCGATCGATCGGATTCTTTCTACCTGAAATTGTTGATCCCCAACGGTTCTCTCCTCCGTATGAGTTCTGTCTTCACTCTCTTCGGATCCACAGCCGTTCCTCCTGTGAACCGTCGTCACCGCCGCCCTCTACGTCGATGGCTCCCGCTCCTGGCAGCCATCACGTCCTCAATTTTACTTCATCACGCACACGCACTCACGCCAGGACAAGCATCAAACCATTCGCCAAGTGAATTCACCGTGGCGTCGTACAACGTCGAAAATTATCTAATCCGGCCGATTCAAAGTCGTGCCGAGAAGTCAGAAGCCGCCCTAAATCAGGTCACCTCAATTGTCTTCCAGCTTCGTCCCGACGTCCTGGCTCTCCAGGAAATTGGGAGTCCGGATGCCTTGGCGGATCTGAAGTCACGACTTCATTCCCGGGGATTCGATTTACCGTACTCTGAATTTACTGCGGGCCATGATCCAGCGATCGCCGTGGCGATTCTCAGTCGATTTCCGATTCTTCGAGCCAGCCGGCATACAAATCTGTCCTTCGTCCTCGATGGTCGGCGTTTCAAGACCAGCCGAGCATTTTGCGAAGTCGAACTTGGCATTTCGCCGTCGTACCGATTGATTCTTGTCAATGCGCACCTGAAATCCCGTCGGACGACTGCGGAAGCGGATGAGGCTGAAATCCGCGAACGCGAGGCTATCTGCCTCCGACTTCTGATCGACCGTATCCAGGCGCGCAATAGCCGCGCCAACGTCGTTCTCTGTGGCGATTTCAATGATGACTCGGATTCCCCTGCCCTGCGCATCTTGCGGGGGACCGGATCTGGAGGGCTCGTGGACACTCGGCCGTCGGAACGAAACGGTGACCGGGCCCCCTCGGCCGATTCTCGATTTCCTGCGAGGCGCATCCATTGGACCCACTACTTTGGCCGCGACGACGTCTATAGTCGGCTCGATTACATCTTGCTGAACCGCGCGGCCGCGAGAGAATGGTTGCCGGACGGGAGTTACGTCTTTTCGGGGCCAGACTGGGGACTTGCGTCGGATCACCGACCGATTCTGGTCCGATTCGTAGCTATTGATCGGTAGTGGGCCGATGCCTAGACTGACGGGCTCGCCGCCATTCACCCCTGGCCGAAGGCATCCGGCCACGAAATGCTCACGGATCTGATCTCATTGGGAATAAATCACTCCTCGAACACTCCATCCCTTAATGAACATACCACACTCCCTACCCGTCATGGCCGCTCTAATGTTGGCCGGCATCACCCCAACCCTTGCGTCCGGAAGCTATTCAACCCGTCCGCCACGCCCTCCGGCAAAATCGGATTCGAGGGGGATCAAACTGGATAATGAGAAGTACGGATTGGGACGAAAAGTTTTCGCTGAAAAGGTCACGCTGAATGCCCAGGGGGATGCTGCCTCCCAGCTGCCAGTGCTGCAACGCCTTCAGGGCAGTCTGCCGGCTTCTGTGAAAAAGACGAAGGATTTGACGAAATTGGCGGGCAAGCTGACCGGGGATCAACTGGCTGCTCTCGAGTATTTCGTCCATCAGCGGTACGTCGCCAAGTAGACGACGTTGCCCCAATCAAACCTCAATATCATTTCTTATTTTCATATGCCCCCCCCGTTCCGTGATCGCTTTGTCTGCCGCCTTGCTCGCTTCTCCTTGGGCAGCGGCTCAATCTGCTTGGCTGCCAAATGACGGAGAGTGAATTGCCACTCCCAGCTTTGCCTGGTCTAGCTTCGACTCCTTTTGGATGGGCCAAAACAAGGTCAAAAACCCTACAAATGGGCACATTCTCGACCAGTACACCGGGTACGTCGCCATGGAATACGGACTTCCGAAAAATTTCGCCCTGGATGCTACCCTTGGTTACACGCGGACAGATACGGATGCGTTTGGCCGCGGTTCCGATGACGGCTTGGCGGATTCGCTACTTGGACTGCGCTACCGAATCCTGGATGAGCATCAGTGCACCAGCCCGTTCGCACCGACGATCTCCGCGCGAATCGGGGGCATCATCGCCGGCACGTATGACGAGAATCTACCGTTGTCAGCCGGCGATGGCGCTCACGGATTCGAATCATCCCTCCTCCTCGCCAAAGCCTGGGGTGCTCACGGATTCGGATCCTACGGAGACATCGGTTACCGACTGCGGAGCCATCCCACACCCGATGAATTTTTTGGATCTGCAGGAATCTACCAACAGATCGGACCTGTCACGATAAACGTCGGTTATCGACATATCCAATCCACGAGCGGTCTGGATATCGGAGGTCCCGGTTTCAATCCTGGGCTGGGTAAAAATCATGGTTTTTCCGCGCTTAAGGAGATTAACCAATTGGTGGAAGGCTGCATTGGATTCTGAGACCCGGGCGGACGGGTCTATCAATTCACCGTCGCCAATTCAGTGGATGGTCGAAATACCGGCGACAAACTGATCTTCGGTTTTTCAATCAGCCTGCCGTTTGATCTCCATCGCTAAGTTGTCCGCAAACGCATTAGATTTTTCCATTGGGTTGCGGGGCGGGAGATCTTGGCCGACCTCCATGGCGGCGAGCTTGGAGTATTTCCCAACCAACCGCTGCGGCGATTCCGCCGTATTCAAAGAAACGCACCCAGGCCGGATGTTCGAAAACTCCGAGCCTGGGTTCCGCCAAATTCAGCCCGGTTCCGTAGCTGATGCTGACCAGCATCAAAGCTGTCAGCCAAACAATCCGCGGGCGCAGTGCTGCGAAAGGGAGCAGCCACAGCAGATACCACGGATTGACCGTTGCTGCGAGGAGCCAAAGAGCCGAGTAGACCCAGCCGGGTGCCAGTGATGTCAAAGGGTTGCAGTCGGAATCGCCCTTTATCTGGAAACGGCGCTTCCATTCCCGCGCGAGGAGTGCGACGACAATCCCGGTGAAAATAAGTAAGGACATTACCCGGGCGGTACCTGACCCGACTGCCCACTGAAAGACCGCGAAGAACGAGGAATTAAATTCCCACTCGCGCCCCATCGCCAGCACTCCGGAAAGGTCAGCCAAATTGCCTTGGAGCCAGAACGGCAGATAGGAAATGGCGAGAGCGGCACCGAATCCAGTCCAACCCCGCCGCGAAAACCCTAGTAGGAACGGAACCCACGGCAGCGCGAAGATACGCGTTGCAACCGCTAGACCAGCCACAAATCCGCCTATCCACAGAGCTCCCCTTCCGAATGTCGCCACAGCAACAACCATCAGCGACACGGCGAGGGCTTCCGGATGGGCGTTGAAACTCGTCTCAAAAACGGCAAGCGGACACCACGAAGCGAACCAAATCACGCGGATCGGATCCATCACACACCCCTGCCCTTGCGGCGAACTGGTATGGCGGCTCCAGTCCCACAAACCCCAGGCCATTCCCACCTCTGCGAAGAGCAGCAGTAGCTTCCATGGCCAAAGCTCGCCTGGCGAAACCCAGTAGGCACCTGCGAACGCCGCTTGGCACACCGGGCCATAGACCGTCGGCACGTCGGGGTGGTTCACCGAGTCGAGAATCGCCTGAAAATTCGGTTGGATCGATGAATCGCCAAAGTGCGCGGCGGGCGACGTCGTATAGGGATTCCCGGTGAGCGCCATCATTCGGCCGTCCCATAAGAAGCGGAAATAATCGTCCTCGAGAATGGGAGGAGAGAAGAGCCCGCACACACGGAACAGCACGGCGAATACTCCGATCCACAGAAGCGATCGCGAAGACCATCGAGATTGTCTGGCAAGATTTGTTCCGGAGTTAGGACCGCTCGCCGCCCACATTCCCCAAGCCAGCCAAAACCAGCCCCAGGCAAGGGATCCCCAAACGTGATACACGCGCGCGAACTCATGCTGTGAGAGCAACCCCAGCGCGCACCATCCGACAACCGAAGCAATTCCGGCTCCAACGATTCGCCTAGTTGTCATGGCGAACGAAAGCTACGGGCTTGGGTGCCGACGGGGCGGATCGTCCGGTCGTCCTCAATTGCCACAAAAGCCATAGCATACGAAGGATCCCCTTCCCTGCCCTCCAGGACCCCGCCCAACTGCCGGATATCTTTGATTCGCCGGCTCGCCGCAGTCGGAAGACCACCGGGATCTCGATGACCTGCATCTCCAGTTCCAACGCCCGCACCTGCATCTCAACATTCCAGCCAAATCCACGATCCTGCAATTGCATTCGCCCGAGGGCTCCGTGGCGCACCAACCGCAGTGCCGCCATGTCCTGAAACGAGCGGCCCCACCCAGCGGCAATAACAGCACAACTCAATGAATTCCCAAACCGCTGAACCCACTTCAGGCGTTTGCGCAACTCCGCGGAGTTCAGGCGATTGCCAAGGATCAAATCGCCGCCGGCGTCCACCGCAGCTTGCCAGGCGGCAAGTTCCGCGATTGTGAGCATGTCACTGCCATCCGCTGAGCTGAAGAGAACCCAATCAAATCCTGCCGGCCAATCTTGAAGACCTCGCCAGGCCGCCGCTCCGTAACCTCGAATCGGTTCCATCAGCACCTCAGCGCCCGCGGCGCGGGCGGTGGCTTCTGTTCCGTCGGTGCTTCCGTTGTCCACGACCCGCACGCGACCGACTCCAATGTCCAGCCATTCGCGAACAGTGGACGCCACGCATTCGATCTCATTCCAGGCGGGGATCACCACAAGGGTGCGGCGCAGGAAACCTTCTCGAATACTTGGCACAGAGAGGGATTCGGTACAGATCATTGGGGATATCATGGCTTAGCGCAGTCTCTTGAAGAAATACATTCACGCCACAGTCGTGAAAAAGGCGACGGCATTAAAACAGCGCTCCACACACCCGGCGTTCTTGGAAATGGGAGGAGACCGATCAGACTCCGGGAACTTCAGATGGGAGTACTGACCGACAAGAGAGGGAACGAGAACTGCTGCAAAATCCTGCAACAGCCTTGACGAAACCGCAGTCCCAGGTACATCTGCTACCGAATCCGTCACTCCATGAAAAATCTGGCCGAGGCCTTTTCTGCTTCCGCTGCCCGGAACAGCCAAAAACCAGCCCTGTTCTGGGGGGATGTCACGCATGCCTACGGGCATCTTGAATCGCAGGCCGCGTGGTTGGCGGAAGAACTGATCAGCCTGGGAATCCAGCCCGGCGACCGCGTTGGCCTCTGGCTTAAGAATTGTCCGGAGTTTGTCACTTCCCTCTTTGGCAGCCTTGCCGCAGCTGCCGTGGTTGTCCCGATCAATAATTTTCTGAAGCCCCTCGAGGTGAGCCATGTGGTGAGCGATGCGGGCATTCGAATCCTCATTTCAGAACGTGGACTCGACGCAGAGCTTGGCGAATTGCTACAAATTCATCCGGACATCACAATACTGCGGATCGACGACTTCCCCGTTGGACCCGAATTGCGCCAACTGCGTCCGGTTCCCCGGGGACGCGACGACTTGGCGGTGCTGATCTATACGAGCGGTACGACCGGTAAACCCAAAGGCGCAATGCTTACCCACGGCAATCTGCTCCACAACGTCGAGTCGTGCCGGCAGATGCTGGAGTTGGATGAACGTGATCGTCTGGTGGTACTTCTTCCGATGTTTCACAGCTTCATGTTGACCGTCGGGTTGCTCCTTCCTTTGCTGAACGGCGCTTCCGTGTTGGTGGTTAGAAGTCTGCATCCCGCAAAGAATATGGTCGCTGAAGTTCTCTCACGAAATGGCACGCTGCTGCCGGCGATGGCTGCGGTATTTCGGGCTCTTTCCCAACTGCCGCCCGGCATCGAGTTCCCCTCACTCCGCCTCTGTGTCAGCGGAGCTGGACCTCTGCCCGGAGCCATTCTGAAGGGCTTCAATGCTCGATTTCCCGGCACCCCATTGATCGAAGGGTACGGCCTAAGCGAAGCCAGCCCCGTGGTTTCAATCAACCCGATCCATGGCCCCTGGATTGCCGGGACGATCGGCCAACCCATCCCCAATGTCGAACTGTGCGTCCAGGACGAATTTGGCAATCGGCTTCCCGACGGCGTGGATGGCGAGCTCTGCGTGCGCGGCGGCAACGTCATGCAGGGTTACTGGAATGCAGCCGAAAAAACCGCGGCAGCTTTTCGCGACGGCTGGCTGCTCACCGGAGATATCGGCCATCGGCGCCCGGACGGCTACTTCGTGATCACCGATCGCAAGAAGGACATGTTGAAATCAAACGGAATTAACATCTATCCGCGGGAGATCGAAGAAGCGATCCACCGATTCCCGGGAATCCGCGAATGCGCCGTTATTGGAGAACCCGATGACCGGCGTGGAGAGCGGCCCGTCGCGTTTGTTTCCGTCGATGAGGGAGTTTTGTTCGATTCAAAACTCTTGATCGTATTCCTTAAGAATCACCTCGCTGATTACAAAATCCCCAGGCGGGTCATCGCGTTATCGGCCCTGCCTCGAAATGCGACCGGCAAGATTCTGAAGACGTCGCTCCGGGAAATGACCACCGCCAGCACCCGCGATTGTCCCATCGTTTAAACTGCCGGATTCGGAATTGTTAGCGGCTACGCTGCCACAAACCGAATGCAGACCGGCGCCCCGACGTCCCATCGTTTTCCGGTGGACGCAAGACGACCCGTTGACGAATCAATCCGATATTGCACGATGGAATCTGAACCCTGATTCTCGGCGAAAAGCCATCGTCCGGACGGATCGATGGCGAAATTACGAGGTGTCTTCCCTTGCGTGCTCTCGTTTTGAACCCATCGCAAAAGGCCGGTGCCCGGTTCGATGGCAAAAACCACAATGGAATCATGCCCTCGATTCGATCCATACACGAAACCTCCGCCAGGATGTACCGCGACTTCCGCCGTCGAAAATTCCGGCCGCATGGCCTCGCCTGGCGGTAATGTCGAAATCGTCTGCGTTTCCGTAAGCACACCACGGGCGGCGTTGTATCGGAATGCGGTCAGCGTACACTTCAGCTCATTGATGACAAAAGCGGAGGCGCCGTTGGGATGGAATGCGAAATGCCGTGGACCACTGCCGGGAGTCAGCGCCGAAAAGGGGGGATCGTTGGGGGTGATTCGACCGTCGTTCGCAGCAAGCCGGTAGACGACGATGCGATCCAGGCCAAGATCGGCCGCAAAGGCAAATCGATTGTCCGGTGACACATTGAATGAATGGGCGTGGGGCTCCTTTTGCCGGCCCGGATTAATGCTGGCGCCCGCGTGCTGGACAAACGCGGAATGAGGTCGGAGCGAACCATCGGCATTGAGTGGCAGGACGGTGACGCTGCCGCCACCATAGTTCGCTACCAGCAGACACCGACCCGTATGATCGACGGACAGATGGCAGGGTCCATCTCCGACAGAAGACTGTTCATTTAAGAGAGAGAGGTGCCCGGAAGATGCATCGATTCGGTAGGCGGACACGTATCCACCGCGCGCCCCATTCCATTCCGCAGTTTCGTTGGCGGCGTAGAGGTATTTTCCGGTCGGATGCACGGCGAGGAACGTGGGGTTTTTTGCGGAGGCAACCAGTCCAAAAAACTCTACGGAACCCGTATGGGAGTTCAGGTTAAAGCCGTGGATCCCCTGGCTTTTGGGGCCGGTGTAAGTGCCCACGTACATGCGATATCGTTGCGTGGCGGACGTCTTTGGGAGAGGGTGCTGAAACACAGTTTCGCACCCCGCGATTCCGAGAGAGGCGGTGGAGACCAGAAGCGTGTTGGCGAAGTCGCGGCGAGAGAGGAGGAGGTGCATGGGTGAAGGAAATCGGAATCCGGCGCCGGATTCAAGTCGACAAGTTCATTTGAATCTTGCTGCTTCCCTTGACTTCAAGCCAACCGCCCCCGATATACCCCATAACGGCCTATGACCTGCCAGTTCTGTAAACAGAAGGATGCTACCGTCCATCTCACCCAAATCGTCGAGAACGAGGTGAAGAAGGTGGATTTGTGCGAGAATTGCGCGAAGGAGAAGGGAGTCAACGATCCTGCGGGCTTTTCTTTGGCAGACCTGTTGCTGGGGCTTGGCGCCTCCCAGCAAATCGACGAGGCTGGCGACGCGAAAGGTGGCGGGCTTCGATGCGTACGCTGCGGCTATACTCAGGCGGACTTCAAGAAATCTGGCCGCCTGGGCTGCTCGGACTGTTATGATGTATTCGCGGATGGCCTGGATCCCCTGCTGAAGCCGATGCACAAAGGCATCCGACACAAAGGCAAGGTTCCTGGATCTCTCCGTCGTGCGACGGATCTAAACCAGCAGCTTCTAACCCTGGAAAAGGATCTCCAGGGGGCCATTGCTCGCGAAGACTTCGAACAGGCGGCCCAGCTCCGAGACCAGTTAAAGGTCGTGCGCACGTCTGCCAAGACCTGACCCACTGGAACCTGCTCGGCCCATGAATATTATCGAATTCCTAATCTCACCCGCCGAAGCCTCGAAACGAAGCGGTCCGAATGATCGTATCGTTTTTTCGAGTCGAGTGCGGCTCGCACGGAATCTCAAGAGCTATCCGTTCCCCGGTCACGCTAAGAAGGCGGATCGTATCAAGGCTTATGAAATCCTTTTCCCAGCCATCCGGGCGCTGCCCCAGATGGGACCGGAGGCATTTGCCGAGTCGCTTGAAAAACTGACCGCCTTGGACAAGCAGATTCTCGTGGAACGCCATCTCGTCAGTCGGGAGCACGCGGCAAAGGGCGCCGGATCCGGTCTCATTCTCAACCGGGAGGAAACGCTCAGCGTGATGATCAATGAAGAGGATCACCTGCGGATGCAATCGCTTCGCCCCGGGCTTCAATTACGACAAGCCTGGCTTGCGATAGATGCCGTGGACTCCGATTTGGAAACTCGGCTGGATATTTCCTTTTCCGACAAGTACGGCTACCTGACAGCGTGTCCGACCAATCTCGGTACGGGGATTCGTGTGAGCGCGATGTTGCACCTTCCCGGACTTGTCCTGGGTGAGCAGATCAACCAGATCATTCAAGCGGTCAACAAGCTGGGACTCGCCGTCCGCGGCTTGTACGGCGAAGGCACGGAAGCTCTCGGCAATATCTTCCAAGTCTCCAATCAAATGACACTTGGCGAATCCGAGAATGAAATCGTCGAACGGATCAACAAGGTGCTGCTCCAATTGGTCGAGCATGAGGAAAACGCACGACAATCTCTCCTTGAGAAAAAGCCGAAGATCTTGTTGAACAGTATCGGGCGGGCCTACGGCGTGCTCGCCAACGCACATACCATACAGTCGAAGGAAACAATGAACCAACTGAGCCTCCTGCGGCTCGGCGTGGATATTGGATTGTTTGGCCAGACTCCAAAGGCTCTTGTCGATGAATTGTTCCTCATCAGTCAACCCGCTCATTTGCAACTGAATCATCCAGACCGGGAAAAATTGGCGGCTGAGGATCGTGATATATACCGGGCAGACATGCTCCGTGAACGAATGAAATCCGTCCCGAGTCCGCAGGAACCGGCAGCTCCGCCTTCAGAAGCGCCCGTTTGACCCGATCGTTCCGCTTGGCAATTTCGCACATCACGAATCATCGTCGGCGTTCCCAACGGCGGAATCCTGCCGTTTCAGCGGTCTGAAAGCTTTGTTCACCCTCCGACTCAGCCGGCCGGACCAGCAGGGCGTCAGCACTTCGCATCCGTTCCACCAATTCAATTCCGGCGATCGGTCCCAGAACGCTGACGGCGGTCGACAACGCATCCGCGGTAACAGCCCGACGGGCAATCACGGTCACCAGACTATGGTCCGTCAACCCGACGCCCGTGCGTGGATCGACGATGTGGGAATAACGAACGCCACCGATTTCAACATGTTGGAATACGTCTCCGCTCGTGCAGAGCGCTGTCCATCGTAACCAAACTGTCCTCGGTGGCGGTGCCCCCAGCACATCCAGGGGAGCCACGGCAACCTTCCATCCCAGTTCTCCAGGCGGCGGGCCTCCAACGACCATGTCACCACCGCCACTGACGAGTGCTCGGGAGACTCCCCGGTGGCGTAACACCGCCAAAGCTTCATCCAATGCGTAGCCTTTTGCAATGGCCCCGAGGTCCAGCCGCATTCCGGGTGTGACCAACCGGACCGAACGGGCTCGACTCTCCAACTCAATCCATCTCCAATTCACTGCGGCACGCGCGGCCGTAATCCGATCGGGTTCAGGAAGAGCACGCTGCCTTCTGGCCCGGCGCCAGAGCTGCACGAGAGGTCCTACGGTGACATCGAACGTTCCGTCGCTCGCTCGCGACATTTTCTCGCTCCGAACCAATACACGCCATAGGTCCTGACCAACAGGGATCGCGCGGCCGGAACCCGCCGTTCGCGAAAGTCGGCTAAGCTCACTTTGTTCCAAGTAATCGCTGAGTATGGAATTGAGTTCTGCAATTCGTTTCCAGGCAGCTTCCGCCGCGTTGGTTGCTGCCTGCCCGTCCGTCGTGTACAGAACCATCCGGAAGGGCAGCCCCATTTGCGGCCGCTCAAATTCGTAACGCTGCCACGTTACACCGGGACGTGTGGCACAGCCAACTCCCAACAATATCCACAGGAAGAGTGGTGCCGTCAGCCATAGTCCCATCGTCCAAAACTCACCGGCTCCAGGTCGCGGATTCCCTAGCACACCAGCTCCCTCAATTGCTGGCAACCGGCTGTTCCAGTCGTACCGAGTTGATGGATCACGACACTCGCCGCCGCCATCGCCAACTCCATCGATTCCTCAAGCCCGGCGCCAGCCGCAAGGGCAGCCGTCAGATTCGCCGCAACTGCATCGCCCGCCCCCACAATGTCAATCGGACCACGCACGAAAAAAGCGGGCACATGAGCCGCCTTCCCTGTTGGAGTCGCGCCCACGATTCCCTGTTCTGCGAGTGTCACGAACACCGTCTGTTGGTTCCGACCCGCAAGTCGAAGGGCCTGCTCAAGAACAATGTCGACGCCGACGGACGCAGAATCACCCGACAACGCTGCCAGCTCGCGCGCATTCATCTTAAAGAGAACGGGCGGCCAGTCGTGCAGCCCCTGCCGGCTGTCCCCCAGCACCAATTTCCCCTGTCGGGCCAAGCCCCCCAAAACCTGTCGAACCGCGGACGTCACCACACCGGTTTCAGGCAGATCCACCTGATCGAGGGCAAACACCCCATCGGCCCCCTCCGCCGCAGCCATCAGCCGGTCCAGCAATGCCCGTTCAACTTCGGTTGGTGTCGGGGTCCAGTTTTTGAAATCCAGCCGATTCAATTCCTCCGGAGGGTGACCCTTCCGGCACATCAATGGCTTCGTATAGGTAAAGGTTCGCCGGGCTGATGTCCGAAAGAATCCATTCATCGAAACGCCAGCTTTCGACATCAGAGCGCGTTCCAGCTCCCATCCTTCTCCGTCTTCCCCGGCAAAACCGACCGGCCGGATGTCGCCCACCCCCAGTGCCACCAGATTGTTGAGGATCGTTCCTGCCCCGCCGGGTTGAGGACGCACGCGGGTCACATTGTGCACCGCGAGTCCTGTTTCAATCGAGATCTCCGCGCGCTCGGCGTCGATTTCTAAATAGCGATCGAGGCAAAAGTCACCGGCAAGCACGATCGTAAGCCCCGCAAACCGAGTGGTTATTTCGGAGAATCGTTCAGAAGTCATGGGTCAAGCGCCGATCAACTCTCGGTGCAACTGATGAATGAAAGCCACATTGTCACATTGCACGTATTGCATAATACCGCCCATTCGCGAATAGCTCTTGCAGAACCGCAGATAATATGCCGGGCTGCTCTTTGGGGGCTCACCTTGAGTCCAGTCCCAACCTCCGCCGTCCTGGAGATCCACCACAAAAATACTGTGTCCGGATACCGCCGGCCGACGGTCCTGGAAACGGATGTTGTGCACGCAGCTGAGGCTCTTCTCAAAAACCTGCGGCCCCATGATCGCCGACCCGATTGAAAGCACCACCCCGCCATCCAATCCGTCCACCGCACCGCCAAATAATCGAAAATCTTCCCCGGCAGCCCGCCCGATCGCCGAGCCATTAAACATCGGATGACACGCGATGATATCGTATCCCACTCCCGGATGGACCGTCACCGGGACCCCTAGACGCCACGCGTGCGCCAGGATTGAAGTGTGCTTCCATCGATGCTCAATCCGGTGATGCCCTGCCTCTAATCGATGCACGCTCATCGCCGCCAAAAGTTCACACCCTGCGGCAGCGAGGGGATCGGCCGGAAATTGCGCCACGATTCCCGCCAGGACGTCGGGATCCGGA
>SIBK01000037.1 GCA_009695205.1 Pedosphaera sp.
TCCTGATCAACCGAACCGGAGATGTACGCCAGCATTCGTTTCCAATTCATCGAAGAGACTTAACTGCGGCAACGGCCTACGAGCAATCTTCTGATCGCCCTGTAAATCATTGAATATTGGCAGGTTTGAGTTTTTTGACCCTCCGGGATCGCGGAGTAAGGAAAGGAGTAGGGACCGTCAGGCCAGAATCTCCTTCACCACATGCCCGCTCACGTCGGTCAATCGGAAGGGCCGGCCATCGAAGGTGTAGGTGAGTTTCTCGTGATGAAGTCCGAGTTGGTGAAGAATCGTCGCATGCAGATCGTGCATGTGGACTTTGTCCTGCACAGCACGGTGACCGAAGTCATCTGTGGCACCGAGGGCGAAGCCGGGCTTCACGCCGCCGCCCGCGAGCCATACGGTGAATCCGCCGGGATTATGATCGCGGCCCGTGCCGTTCTTTTCGGCATACGGTGTGCGGCCGAACTCGCCGCCCCACCACACGAGGGTGTCTTCCAGCAGGCCGCGTTGTTTCAAGTCCGTCAGTAGCGCGGCCACGGGCTGGTCAACGGCGCGCGCGTGGTTCGCGTGTTTCGGAAGATTCGAGTGCTGATCCCACGCGGGATTCGCGGTGTTGTCGCCGTAATTGATCTGCACGTAGCGCACTCCGGACTCGCAGAGGCGTCGCGCCATCAGGCACTGGCGTGCGAAGCCATCCGTCGCCTTCTCGTTCACGCCGTACATCGCGAGTGTAGCGGGAGATTCCTTCGCGAGGTCGAGGACGCCGGGCGCGTTGTTCTGCATCCGCCATGCGACTTCGTAGGAGTTGATCACGGCTTCGAGTTCCGCGTCGCCGGGATTCTGTTTCAACTGCTCGGCATTCATCTCGCGAAACATTTCAAACTGCTTGCGCTGCTGCTCCGGCGACGCCGCCTTGTTACCGAGATTGCGAATGAGCAACTCGTTCGCGGGCACTCCGGCCTTGCCGATCGCCGTACCTTGAAAGACCGGCGGCAGGAAAGCGTTGCCATAATTGCGCGCACCGCCGTTGCCGGTCGAGGGCGCGACGGTGACGAAGCTGGGCAGGTTTTCGTTGGCGGTGCCAAGTCCGTAATTCACCCACGCGCCCATCGAGGGGCGGATGAGGGTGGTGTGGCCGCAGTGCAGGAACAGCGTTGCCGGGCCATGCGCCACGCCTTCAGTCTGCATGGAGTGGATGAAGCACAGATCGTCCACATGCCCAGCCATCTCGGGAAAGAGTTCCGATACCCAGCGCCCGCTCTGACCGTGCCGGGCGAACGACCACGGCGATTTGAGCACGCGCTGCAAGGTGCCGAGCGCGCCGGTGTTCGCTACCGAGCGCGCGTCATCGAAGCCCATCCTCTGGCCATCGTTTTTCTCCAACAGCGGCTTGTAATCAAACGTGTCGACATGGCTCGGCCCGCCCTGCATGAAGATGAAGATGACGCGCTTGGCGCGGGGCTTGAAGTGTGGCGTTTTCGGCGCGAGCGGATTGACCGTCGCGGCAAGCCCACGCTCTGCCGCCATGCCCGCCAGCGCGAGATATCCGAAGCCACAGGCCATCGACTTGAGCGCGTGGCGGCGGGAGAAGAAATTCGGGTTCATCATGGCTTCAATCGGGTTTTCGACGCTGACATTTTGGCCCTCCAATCAGTTCACGTAACGGAAGTCCGCCGAGGCGAAGAGCGCGTGGAAGAGATCGATCCATGCCTCGGCCTTGTTCGAGTTGTCGTGCAAAAGCTTCTTCGCCACGACGTTCTCACCGACGGTCGGCGGACGGCCGAGAGCCAGGCGGTAGGCGCGCGTCACGCGCGCTCCATCATCGGGAAGTTTCTCCGCGAGCAGCCGTTCCACCGAAATCCTCGCCTGTTCGCGCACGAACGGGTGATTCATCAAGAAGAAAGCCTGCGGCGCAACGGTGCTGACATTGCGCACGCCCACGACCATGCTGGGGTCGGCGAAGTCGAAAACCTCGAAAAGTTCCGGCAGCGCGTTGCGGAAGGCGGGCACGTAAACACTGGGGCGCGGTTCGGTGAAATTGAAGCCGTAGTCCGCCGACTGTGAGGGTTTGAACGAAGCCCCGCCGCGTTCCCCGCTGAGTTGTCCGCTGACGAACAGCATGCAGTCGCGGAGGCACTCGGCGTCAAGTCGGCGGCGGCTCGCACGCCAGAAGAGGCGGTTCTCCGGATCAGCTGTAGCTGAGCCTGGGAAGGCTCGGCTTGAAAGATCCGGTGGCTGCGGGCTTACACCCGCAGTACCGGACGCGAGTTGGTACGTCCGAGAGACCATGATCTCGCGCACGAGCTTCTTCACCGACCAGCCTTGGGCGATGAGTTGGCTCGCGAGATGGTCCAGCAGTTCGGGATGCGAAGGGGCTTCGCCCATCGTGCCGAAGTTGTCGGTGGTGCGAACCAGGCCTGCACCGAAAAGCCAGTGCCACGCACGGTTCACCAGTACGCGCGCGGTGAGCGGATTTGACAGGCCGGTGATCCATTCGGCGAATTCGCGGCGACCGCTTTGCCCGTCTGGCACCCTGGGCATGGAGCCGAGCGTCGCAACTTGCAGGAAGCCGCGCGGGGCTTTCTCGCCGAGATTGTGAACGCTGCCGCGCACATGGATAAAGGTGTCTTCAATCTTTTCCTCCTCGCGCACGGTCATGACCAGCGGGCGCTTGGGGCCAGTCTCCTGGAGCATCTTGAGCATCGCTTCGAGTGACTTCAATTCGGCTGAGGCAATCACGGTGTCGGCTTTCACCGTAGGCTTCTTCGTCTCGGTGGTATCGGGTTCGACAGCTTCTGCGGGCAGGAACTGAACGGCGTCCGCCGTGACGTGTCCCTGCGTGCCTGTGTTCGCCACCAGCGTGGAACCAAAACCATTCCCCTCGAAACGAAATTGGCCGAGTGACACGAAACGTCCGTCGAGCACGGGTGCCTCCTGCTCGTTCACGAGCACCGTCGTTTCCCCATCCGCGTGGAAGACGGTTACGGGAACATTCGTCGCGCGTGTGGTGCCGTGCTGATAGGCGAAGCGCACTTCGTAGAGGCCCGGCTTCTTCAAGTCGGGCTGGAACGTCAGTGTCTTCTCGCCTTTGCCCTTCAAGTCGTCATGCACGTAGCCGTCGCCGATGTAGTGGTTAGAAAACTGTGAGTGCTTCCATTCGCCGATGGCCTTGGCATGGGAGCTGTCCACCACGAGTCCAGGCAATGCACTGGCGGCGAGGATCGTCGGTTGAAAATCACGCGCCGGTTTCGGTTCGGAACTATTTCCTGCCAAGGCTTTCGCGGCGTCCTTGGTACCCTTGATCTCATTCTGCAAAGCGGCGATCTTTTTCTCGTGCGCGGAAAACACTTTTTCCTCCGACGGCTCCACGGGCAGCGGCAGTTCAATCCAGCCGGAGACGTTCGCGTTCGTGACCGTCTTCGTGTTCCGAAGGATGCCGGCCATTGCGTAGTAGTCGCGTGTGGGGATCGGATCGAACTTGTGATCATGGCAGCGCGCGCAGCCGATGGTCTGCGCCAGCATCGCCTTGCCGATGGTGTCGAGTTGCTCATCCACGATGTCCATGCGGAGCTGCGCCTTGTCCTGCTCTTCGAGGTTGGTGTTCCCGAGGGCGAGGAAAGTGGTGGCGATCATCCGGCGGCGCTTTTCGGAAATGGTGGGGGCGGGAAGCAGGTCGCCAGCGATTTGCTCACGGATAAATTGATCGTAAGGCAGGTCACTGTTGAAGGCATCAATCACGTAGTCGCGGTAGCGCCACGCTTCCATGAAAACAAAGCCCCGGAGCGTGACGGACTCCGCGTACCGGACCACATCGAGCCAGTGACGGCCCCAGCGCTCGCCGAACTGCGGTGACGCCAGCAGCTGATCCACAACGCGCCCGAAAGCGTCCGGCGACGGGTCTTTCACGAAGTCATCAATCTGCTCCGGTGTCGGCGGCCGACCGACCAGATCGTAACAGGCGCGGCGCAATAATGTGGGGCGATCGGCGTCCGCATTTGGTTGCATTTTTCCAACTTGGAGCTTCACCAGAATGAAACGGTCGATGTTGTTGCGCGGCCAGGAGGAATGGTTAAGGACTGGCGGGGCGGGATTCTTGAGTGGCTGGTAGGCCCAGTGATTCGTGGCCGACGGTTTCAGGTTTGAAATCTTGGATTGAAAATTTGTCCGCGGATCGGGAGCGCCCATCTTCACCCACTCCGTCAGCGCGGCAATTTCCGCGTCGGGCAGTTTGTTCTTCGGCGGCATCTGCAAGTCGGGGTCACTCCACGAAATAGCCTTGATGAGCAGCGACCGTTCAGGCTGACCCAGCGCGAGCACCGCACCGCTGTGGCCGCCTTTGAGCACCGCCGCCGCGCTGTCGAGCTGCAGCCCGCCCTTATGCTTCTTTTCGCCGTGGCAATCGTAACAGCGCTCGACGAGCACCGGACGGACGTGCTTCTCGAAAAAATCCACGCCGCCAGGTTCCGCCGAACCGGGCGCGCGCGCTCCAACGAGAACACAAACGGACGTCAACAGCAGCGCGCGATTTCGCGACCAACGGGACATGGCGGGATATTACCGGAACCCCAGGCGCGCGGAAAATACTTTGTCGAACGGAACGCGGCTCGAGCCAGGTTGCGCCGAGTACAACGGGAGGCTACCGAGCTCGGATTCGAACTCGTTGAAAAAACAGGCTGCCTGGGTCGTTACTTGGAAGACTGAAACGAATACGGCTTGCGAACGAAGTCCGCGTAGAACTCTTACAGTGCCCTTAGTGAGAACTGCTACCTGAGGCCGCAGAGGGTTTACTATTTCATCCGGTCAAAACTCTTCTGGAGGATCTGCCAGTCGGCGAGCCCGGCGACCTTTGCCTTGTGATCCGCGATGATCTTCGCTTCGCTGGCGTTTTTGGTCGGGCGGTTGACTTTGTAGAAAATGCCGAATTGACCTGGCCACGGATTGTCGGAGAGGCGATAGGCTGCGTACTCGTCCGTGACGTCGTGGGTGGGGGGTATCAATTCGAATTTGCCGCCCTTGCGTGGAATGGCGGCATCGAACGCACCTGGGAAAAACTCGACGCATTCGCTGAGACACTCGATGAAGCTGAAGCCGTCGTGATCCATGGCAGCCTCCATCATTTCGAGCACATGATTTGGGCTTGTGGCGGACGTGCGGCCCACGAACGTTGCTCCGGCGGAGATCGCCTGTTTCATCGGGTTGATCGGTCGGTCGGCGTTACCCCAAGCATCGGTCTTCGATTTGCGGCCGAGAGGTGTGGTGGGTGAGGTTTGGTTTTTTGTCAAACCATACACCTGATTGTCCATCACCACGTAGGTCAGCTTGATGTTTTTCCGGGCCGTATGATTGAAGTGGTTGCCGCCGATTGAAAATGCATCTCCGTCGCCGCCAAATACGAAGACATGCAGATCTGGGCGGGAGAGTGAAATGCCGCTGGCGAATGGAAGAGCACGACCGTGGATATAGTGGGCTCCATGGGCCTGAACGAAATAGGGAAATCGGCTGGAGCACCCTATCCCCGCGACCGTGGTGATCTTCTCGTGCCACAGCTTCCGCTTTTCGATCATTTTGAAGTACAGCGCGAGGACTGAGAAGTCACCGCAGCCTGGGCACCAGGTGGGGTGGTCCGCGGAGACCTCTTTCTTGGTCAGGGGCTTGCGATCTGTGTCGGGAAGGGGCGGTACCGGAGAGAGTGGGATAGTACCGGTGCGACTGAGAGGAACGAAGGGGAACGCGAGGGAATTCATTGCTTGGAATTCGAGATTTGAAAAGGGTGAGGATGCAACGGTGAGTTACTTGGCCAGGGCGCGAGCGAGATCGAGAATTTCACGGATTTTCCAGGTTAGGCCGTCGACTTTGGTGATACCACGAATCTTTGGGTTGCAGTAGCGCGCTCGGAGCACCGCGGCGAGCTGTCCATAGCCGTAGAGTCCCTCGTCATTTAACTCGACCACGAAGACGTGACGGAACCCTTCGAAGATCTGCTCAAGGCCTTCGGGCAGAGGGTTGATGTATTTTATATGCAGCCCGGAGACCGCTTCGCCAGCAGCACGGGCGGTCTTAACCGCCTCTTGAATCGGGCCCTGAGCGGAACCCCAGCCGACCAGTAGGATTTGTCCCTCCGGGGGGCCGTACACCTTGGGGACCGGAAGCTCGCGGCCGAGTTTCTTCAGCTTGTTCCGACGCTTGCTGGTCATCGCGATATGCAGCTTGGGCGATCCGGTCGGATGACCGAGTTCATCGTGTTCAAGACCGGTGACGACAGGATATTTGCCGGTGGCAACGCGTGTGCCGGGGGCAATGTGGCGTGTGATTCCGTCGGCAGCCGATAGATCGTACGGTTTGTGGTCGGCAATCGGGCTGAGATCTGGGCTAATATCCTGACAGATCTTTTTGAGGTCTGGTTCCGGGAACGCCTCGATCCGGGTGGCAATGCCCTGATCTGTGAGCAGGATCACCGGGGTGCTGTACTTGCGGGCGAGATTAACGGCTTCGATCGCGGTGTAGAAGCAATCCTCCACGTTCGAGGGAGCAAGCACAACGCGGGGGCTGTCTCCGTGCCCCCCGAAGCAGGCGATGTTGAGATCGGACTGTTCGACGCTGGTGGGCATACCGGTGGACGGACCGCCACGCTGAACGTCGATGATCACCAGGGGCATTTCGGCCATAGACGCCCAACCGAGCGCCTCGGTCTTCAGAGAGATGCCGGGTCCGGAGGATCCGGTGACTGCCACCCGGCCCCCATAACTGGCGCCGATAGCCATGGAAATCGAGGCGATTTCATCTTCACCCTGGATAAAGCTTCCACCGTACTTGGGCAATTCCCGGCGGAGCATCTCCATGATGTCGGACCAGGGAGTGATTGGGTACCCGGCACCGAACCGCACGCCCGCCGCGAGCAGACCCAGGGCGATGGCTTCGTTGCCACTCATCACGACCTGATTGTGGTCGACGTTTTCGCCGGGCTTCAGACAGAACAGCTCGTGCGCCGTAGCGAGGGTATAGTTGTATCCCGCGTTGAAGCAGTTGAGAGCGTTCTCAACAATAGCGGGGTCTTTGCCGGCAAACCGTTCCTCAAGAAGCTTGTGCAACTTCGGTACGCTCAGGTCAAACATCCTGGCCAATAGCCCGAGGGCGAACACGTTCTTACCCTTGTCCCGACCGCTACCGCCGATGGCCTCGACCGTGAGTCCTGAAATGGCGACTCCGACATGGCGGTACTTGGAAAGATTTTCCGGTTGGATCTCCTTCACGTGGTCGGAATCATATAAAACGATTCCCCCTTTTTTGAGCGAGCCGAGGTGGTTTTCGTAGCTGTGCTGGTAAAAGGCGAGCAACATGTCTGCTTCATCTCCGGCGGAAAGCACTTCACCGGATCCGATGCGCACTTGGAAAATTGAAGGCCCGCCCGAAATCGTGGACGGAATAGTCATGAAGGTCATGACCTCCTGTTCGCTTCGTCCGGCGAGGCGGGCGAGAAACCCGCCGATCGCCTGGATACCGTCCTGTGAATTGCCGGCGATGCGGATCACGGCTTCGGGGATCTGTGAGATTTGGGGAACTTGGCCGGGAGTTCCGGAGGCAATGGTGCTACTCATGAAAAATCGGATTCTTTAGAAAATTCAACCGCGTCCCGGCGCAGACATTCAATTCCTTCTAGCGTAGCGGGGGGAAGAATACGGTCAAGAAGCAGGGCTAATCAATTTCTCTAAAATTGAAACCTCGATGTATTAGATTTGCTTGCGACAGATTGTTGGCGCGGAGGCCATTGGATTTGCCGCTTACTTACTTGAGGTTCTCGGGGTTCAACCCCCGCAAGTCCTTGGGCAGGAAGCGGCCATCTTTGCGGACCAATTCACCGTCGAACCAGACTTCTCCTCCGCCCCATTCCGGTCGCTGGATCAGGACCATATCCCAGTGGACGGCCGATTTGTTGCCATTGCCGCAATCTTCGTAGGCTTGTCCGGGTGTGAAATGGAGTGAGCCGGCGATTTTTTCATCAAACAGGATGTCGCACATGGGATTCTGGATGTGGGGATTAAATCCCAGCGAAAACTCTCCGATGAAGCGCGCACCCGGGTCGGTATCGAGGATCTCGTTGAGTTTTTTCCCATTGGAACCGGTGGCCTTGGTGATGCGGCCGTCGTTTAGTTCGAGCCGGATGTTTTCGAACTTTGTGCCAGCGTAGAGGGTGGGGGTATTGAACTGAATGTGTCCGTTGGCGGACTTGAGCGTTGGGCAGCTGAAGCATTCGCCGTCGGGAATGTTTCGGGTTCCTTCGCACTTCTTGGCCCCGATGCCCCGGATGCTGAACGTGAGGTCTGTTCCCGGCCCTTTGATGTGGATGCGGTCGGCCCGTTGCATCCGCTTTTCGAGCGGGATCATGGATCGAGCCATGCGGCGATAGTCCATTGTGCAAACGTCGAAATAGAAATCTTCAAACGCCTCGGTGCTCATGTTGGCTGCTTGGGCCATGCTGGGGGTTGGCCAGCGTAGGACGCACCACTTGGTCTTGTTCACGCGATGGTCCATTACCGGTCGGAGGATCTTGGCGTACAATTGTTGACGGGCCGCGGGGATATCGGAGGTTTCCGCAGCATTCGCGGAACCTCGGATGGCAATGTAGGCCTGCACTTTCTTCATTCGATACATCTCGATATCCCGGATAAGCCGGGCGTGAGTCGCATCGGTGTTGCGTTGGATTTCCCGGATCACCCGCGTGTGTCGAACCTCCACCAGAGGAATGGCTCTGGCCGCCCGGGTGGCACGGATGAGGGCAACGGCCATTTCATCCGGAACGTCGACCAAATCCAGCAGGATCCGTTCGCCTCGGCGGACGCTGCAGGAGTACTGAATGAGGAGGGACGCCAGTTTTTCGTAACGTGGATCAGCCATGACAGAATGAGCTTGAACGGTGAGGTCGGAGAATCGCCAGCTCATTTTGTGTCTAAAATACCCCTTGCCCGATTGGCGTTCACACGTATAGTGCTCGCTCTTTTACGTAGAACTGAGGCTGAATTATGCGTCGTCCGAAGGGTATTAAAACCAAGAAGTCCGTGAGCAAGCGATTTAAGATCACTGCGAGCGGCAAGGTGATGGCTCGCCACAGCGGCATGCGGCACCTGTTGTCCGGCAAGAACTCCAAGCGTCGCCGTCGTTTGACCAGGCCCAAGCTTGTAAACGACCGCGATACCTACAAAATAAAGGCTTGCCTGCCGTTCACGCGCTGAGGGAGGAGTTTTCACAGGGCGAGAATTCCCCAGGATGCTCGCCAGAAATTCCGTCAGAACAGTTTATTTTCACCGTTTTAGTCAACCAATAGCTAATTTTTTTCATGCGTGTCACGAACGCCCCCGCCTCCCGCAAACGTCGCAAAAGGATGCTGCTGCTCGCCAAGGGCTTCCGCCTCAAACGGTCCAAGCTGTACCGCTACGCCAGTGATGCGGTCGATCACGGCCTGAAGTATGCCTATCGCGATCGGCGCACGAAGAAGCGGGAATTCCGCTACCTTTGGCAGGCGCGCATCAATGCCGCTTCTCGGGCCGCCGGCATTACGTACAGCCGATTTATGGAAGGTCTGAAGGCTGCCCAAGTGAGTTTGGATCGCAAGGTGATCGCCGATCTCGCAGCAACGGACGCCGGCGCCTTCGGCGAATTGGTCAAGATCGCACAGGGTGCCTTGAAGACCAAGATAGCCACCCTCGCCGCCGCGGGTCTGAAGCCCAAGGTAGCTAAAGCCTGATGGAACGCCGACACGGCTCACGGGATCTTCTCTGAGGGTTGGTCCGATTTCAAAAAGGGGCATCCGCTGAAGCGGGCGCCTTTTTTTTGTTTCAGATCCCTGGATTGAGAACAAGAATCTCGCCTCAACCCCCTTGTTTGTTCATCGTTGCCCCCCGATGTCGTTGCTCGCACTGGTGGACGCGGTAAAAGAATCCGCATTGGCCGATCTTAAAACGGCTGCGGACCTGTCCGCACTCGAACAAACCAAAGGCTCCTACCTCGGCGTCGACGGGCGTTTCACCACCCTGCTCAAGCAGCTTGGAACGTTGCCTAAGGAAGAAAAACCCGCTGCGGGCAAAGCCGTCAATGCAGCGAAAATGGCGATCGAAGCTGCTCTGGCGAATCGCCGGAGCGAACTCGAACTAAAGGCAGCGCTGCCGAAGGAACCCACTGATTTTACACTTCCCGGGCGGCCTCGCTTCCTCGGCCGGTTGCACCCGTTGACCCAGGTCACCGACGACATCGTCCGCGCATTCCGTAAACTGGGTTTCGCGGTCGCAGACGGGCCGGAGATTGAAGACGAGTATCATTGCTTCGACGCTCTCAACACCCCCGCGGATCACCCCGCACGCGATGCGCAGGATACGTTTTTCGCCAGTGAAAATGCTCGATCTACTTCAGCGAATCCGGTCGGAGATCACCTCCCGCTGCTCCGCACGCACACGTCGTCGGTCCAGATCCGGGTGATGAAGTCCCAGCCGCCACCCATCCGGATCATCATTCCTGGGCGGGTCTACCGGCGCGACAACGCGGACGCGACCCACAACCCCACGTTCCATCAAATTGAAGGATTGTATGTCGACCGGGACGTCACGATGGGGGATCTGAAGGGAACCGTGGAAGCGGTTTTCAAGGAACTTCTCGGAGGCGACACTCGCCTTCGGTTTCGTCCGCACTACTTCAGCTATACAGAACCGAGTTTGGAGATTGATTTCACCAATCCCCTGGTGAAGAAGCTTGGGAAAGATTGGCTGGAGATTGCCGGCTGCGGAATGGTGCATCCGCAGGTCTTCGAGAATGTCGGCTACGACCCCGAGGTTTGGTCCGGATGGGCTTTCGGATTCGGGATCGAGCGGATCGCCATGCTGCGCTACGGAATCACGGACATCCGGCTGTTTTACGAAAATGACCTCCGGTTTCTCAACCAGTTCTGAAGAGTCGCATTGACTTCGCTATTTCATGGATGCGGTCTTTTGACTCACCCTGGGGGCGCATGGCCGACACGCAGATACATAGGACAGCCGTTGTTCATCCCGAAGCTCGTCTCGGAAATGGCGTTGTTGTAGGGCCTCTTTCTGTTGTTGAGGAGCACGTGACGTTGGGTGCTGGCTGCATCCTGGGTCCACAGGTGATCGTCACCGGGCACACCGTCGTCGGCGCTCGAAACCGTTTTCACGCCGGTGCTGTTGTGGGCGATGCCCCACAGGACTTCAAGTACGCTGGCAGCCCTACACGACTGCGCATTGGGGACGACAACGTCTTTCGGGAACATGTGACGATTCACCGATCGAACACGCTCGACGACGACACCGTCATCGGAAGCGGCAACCTATTCATGGTGGGCAGTCACGCCGGACATAATTGTGTCGTCGGAAATCAAAATATTTTTGCCAACGGCAGCCTCCTGGCCGGTCATGTCACCGTCGCCGATCGCGCGTTCATCTCCGGCAACTGCCTGGTGCATCAGTTCACCCGCATCGGGCGACTGGCGATGATGCAGGGCGGATCGGCCATCAGCCGGGACCTGCCGCCTTTTTGTGTTGCGCGCGGCGACAACGGAATCTGCGGCCTGAATGTCGTCGGGCTTCGTCGCCTTGGGTTTGATTCCGCCCAACGCCTTGAATTGCGGGCGTTGTATCACCTGCTTTTTCGAAGCCAACGGAAGCTTGCCGATCTACTTTTAGAAGCGCGCGGAAAGTACCTTTCGGGCCCCGCTCAGGAAATGATCGACTTTGTCGCCGGCGCGCAGAAGGGGGTTTGTCGAGACACAGGAAAACTGGAAATTTCTGATGAATAGTTTGAAAGAGGCCGGATGGATTGTGGGATTGGGCCTATGGGTGACGCCGCTGCTTGCCGCCGACCCGTTCGCCTGCGCGCGGACAGGACGCGCTTCCGAAGCACTGTACACGGGGGATAGCTCGGTGCGTCCTCCGTTCCTTGCTTGAGGCATCGGTTACGTAGTTCAATCTCCCGCGCTATGAGTGTATCCGTAAAGCCCTTCGCTTGTAATGGCCGAACCTATCGACCCGGTCCGCGCCCCCTGGTGGCAATCTGCATCGATGGTTCTGCGGACGAATATCTGGACGCCGCCCTGGCGCGCGGTCGGATGCCCCATTTGCAGCAAATGGCCCTCCGCGGCCACCGGGGATTTGCCCGCGGCGCAATGCCTAGCTTCACCAACGTCAACAACGCGTCCATTGTCACTGGGGTTCCACCGTCCGTGCATGGCATCCTTGGGAATTACTTTTTCGACCCGACCAGTGGCCGGGAGGTCATGATGAATTCCTCCTCGTTTCTTCGTTGTGGCACTTTGTTCCCCGCCGCAGCTGCGGCGGGACGCACGGTCGCGGTGGTGACCGCGAAGGAAAAGCTGCGGGACATCTTTGCCGCCGGACTTGTGCCGCTGGGCGGAATTACATTTTCTTCCGAAAAGGCGGGTTCCGCGCTACAGTCTTCCCACGGCATTGAGGGCGTGGAGGCCCTCGTCGGCCCGACGCCACCGATCTATAGCGGCGATGCAAGCCTCTATGTCCTCGAGGCGGGCGTCCGACTCCTGGCCGCGGGCCGCGCGGATTTTCTCTACCTCTCCACGACGGATTTTATGCAGCACAAATACGCACCAGAGGATCCGGTTGTGGTTGAATTCTATGCTGGCATCGATCAGCGAATTGGACGTCTGTTGGAGCTCGGCGCTGTCGTTGGGATCACGGCCGACCATGGAATGAACGCGAAGCAAAATTCGGATGGCACTCCGCGTGTGATCTATCTCGAGTCTGAATTAGAACAGCAGTTCGGTCCTGGATTCCGTGTGATTCTACCCATCACCGATCCGTACGTGGTACACCACGGTGCCCTGGGCTCTTTTGCGGTGATTCATCTGCCCCCCGGTCCCGGAGCTCCGGCGGCCTCCACTGTCCGCGCCTGGCTTGTGTCACGGTCTGGGATCACAGAGGTCCTCGAACGTGCGACCGCAGCGCATCTCATGGAACTTCCGGCCGACCGCCTCGGTGACCTTGTAGTTTGCTCTGGCCGTGATGGCGTGCTCGGCCGCACGCCCGCGTATCACGATCTCACGGTGATCGAAGGTGGCCTTCGATCCCATGGCGGTCGCTACGAGGAAATGGTGCCGTTCCTTTTCAGTGAACCGTTGCGACCGGAGTATTCGCGGCGGGCGGCCGGCGATCCGCGAAATTTTGATCTTTTTGATTTTCTTGTGAACGGCACACTTCTATGAATTTGACTTCCTATATTGCCGGAAAACCCTTCTCTGGAGGCGCGCGCCGATCTGTTCGGAGCCCCTACTCAGGCGCCGTGGTTGGAGAGTATACCGTCGTGGGTTGTGATGCGGTGGATGCCGCGATCACCGCCGCACAGAGTGTGGCGGAGCCGATGTCTCGCTTTGAACGTCATCAGATCCTGGAACGTGCCCGGGTTCTGATCGAGGCACGCCGCGAGGAGTTCGCCCATCTCATCACCAGTGAAGCGGGTCTGTGCATCCGGGAAACACGATATGAGGTCGGACGCGCCGCCGACGTCTTGCGATTCGCGGCCCATGAATCGCTTCGCGACGACGGACAGGTGTTCTCGTGTGATGTGTCGCCGCAGGGCAAGGCTCGTAAGATTTTTACGTTGCGAGAGCCGCTCCGTTGCGCGGTGGCGATAACGCCGTTCAATCATCCGCTGAATCAAGTTGCGCACAAACTGGCGCCCGCCATTGCCGCCGGCACGCCCGTAATCCTCAAGCCGTCGGAGAAGACGCCCCTGACTGCCATCCGGTTCGCCGAACTGCTCTATGAGGCCGGGTTGCCTGGAAATTATCTTAGTGTGTTGATGGGCGAAGATACCCGCGTGTCGGAAGCTCTCGTGCAGGATCCACGCGTGGAACTTGTCTCGTTCACCGGCAGCGTGGCGGTCGGTAAACGGATCGCCAGGACCGCCGGCTATAAGAAAATCGTACTCGAGCTCGGAGGTAATGATCCATTAATCGTCTGCCACGATGCTGATCTGGATCTTGCCGCGCACCTTGCGGCGGAGGGGAGCTATCGCAATTCAGGACAACGCTGCACGGCGGTGAAGCGAATTCTCGTGGAGGAGTCCGTGGCCGGCGCGTTCACCGAAAAACTCGTCTGTAAAACCGCTGAATACACGTCGGGTGATCCCCTCAACGAAGCGACCCGGGTCGGCACCGTGATTGACGAACCCGCAGCCCTATATCTGGAAACCGTCGTGCGGGAGGCCGTTGCGGCGGGTGCAAGAATCCTTGCGGGTGGCTCCCGCAGAGGAGCCTTGATCGAGCCGACTGTCCTCGCAGGCGTTCCCCGCGACTGCCGGATGGTCACCTGCGAAAGTTTTGGCCCACTGGCTCCCATCCTGATCGTCAAAGACCTGGAGGATGCCATAGGCCTGGCTAATTCCACACCGTACGGATTGAGTTCCGGAGTTATTACTCGTTCGCTTGAGACCGCGTTGAAGTGTGTGCGGCAATTGCGCTGCGGCACGGTGAACATCAACGAAGTGCCTGGGTTCCGCGTCGAGTGCAGTCCGTTTGGCGGCATCAAGGATAGCGGGCTTGGCATCAAGGAGGGTGTGATCGAAGCGATCAAATACTTTACCTATGTGAAGACGTTTTCACTTCCGTGGTGACGCGATCCCAAGACGCAACCAACCTGCAGGAGTTAAAAACTCACTTTTTCGGGAGCTCAAATGGCAGCGCAGCGACTTCGGCTGAAAACTCACCGGTCAGAGTGCGCAGCCTGAGCATCGTCCCCGGCGTGTTCGCTTCCCGGCGGACATACCCCAAGGCGATCGGTAGGCCCAGTTCTGGAGAATGGATCGCGCTCGTAATATTCCCTACCTCACGTTCGCCTAGGAAAAGTTTGTCTCCTCGCACCGGCAAAGTGGACAATTGCGGGTCCAGACGCAGCCCTCGCAGTGCGCGGGCCACTTGGCCGTACGTGCGGATGCGAGCGATGACTTCCTGACCGATATAGCACCCTTTGTTATAGCTGATTGCTCGGGTCTCGATCCCCGTTTCCGGCGGGAGATTGCTTTCATCCATGTCGATCCCAAATCGCGGGATTCCAGCTTCAATTCGAGCCCACTCAAACGCCTCGAATCCGGCCGGTCGTCCACCCTCAGCCTGCACCGCGGCAACCAGTTTGTCGAACACCATGGCTGTGGCTTCCGTCGGAACGTAGAAATCAAATCCCGAACCTCCTGCTCGCGGATGATTGACGAGATACAAATCACCGAGGGAAGGATCTGTCCTGTGGGATACCGAAAGGCCCGTTTTCGGAATCATGAGGTCCGGCATGACACGTCGCATTACCGCCGCCGCGAGCGGTCCCTGAATCGAAACGATTCCATAGAACGGAGCGACATCGATGAATTGGACGTCCTCCGCCACGATATAATGTTCAAAGCGCTCGCGCAGGGTTGACGTTAATCCGGGCTCGAAGTCGAGGAGCAGTTCGTTCTCCAAAACATGGATGTTTAAATCGGCCTGCATCCTGCCTTTGGCCGTGACCAACGCCGCGTAACAGCCTTCGCCTGGACGCAGCTTCTGAACATCATTCGAAACTTGCCCATGCAACAGGCGGACGCGATCTGCGCCGGTGAGACAGCCGCGCCCCCGAAAACTGAAGTCCAGCACAACCGCGGATTGCTTGAGCGCCTGGTACTCGGCCATCGGGTCGCCATAACTGGCAACCGTTTCGGACCCCCGCAATTCCCCAAAGCGGGCCCCCAATTGGAGGTGCAGTTCGTGTAGTGGCAGCGGCAGGAGGGTATTCAAGTATTCGGAATTCGATTTCTCGGCCCGTCCGGTAGCGCAACGGGCCGCACCCCAAGGTCGGAGATAATCCCCGCGGCCGCAAGCAACCGGAGAAGACGAGCACGAAAGTCGGCCGACAGCGATACGTGCGCCGGGCCGGAATTAGATCGGAGTCGGGGCAGGGGATGGATCCGGTCGGCGGGGAAAAATTCCGCAAGCAGGGCGATATTTGTCCGGCTTGCCAAGTCTGGGGACGCTGTGGACACGAGGACCACGAATGCTCGCCGCACGGCTGTCTGCGGCAGGGCGGTAACGACCAGACGAACCTGATTAATCGCCCCCAGTTTGTTCACGGCGACGATAATCGGAATCGCGCGGAGGTCTGCGATCAATTCGCGGGCGCTGAAATCCTCGCCGAGCGGTGTGAGCAATCCTCCCGCGCCTTCGATCAGTACGGGCCGTCCCCTGGAATCCTGGATCCTCTTTCGGAGAAATGCTGACACCGCAGCTCGGTGCAGCGGTCGGCCTTCCTGGCGCGCGGCGAGCGATGGAGCGAGCGGTGATCGGAAGTGATACGGATTCAAGCCATCGAGCGACGTCCGGCACCCTGCGGCCAGAGCGAGCTGTCGGGCATCTGCACGGTCGCCGGTGGACACAGGCTTGAGGGGGATCGGTTGGAGAGCGAGGTCCCGCAATACGCGGGTTAGCAAAACAGTAAGAACCGTCTTGCCGACGTTGCTATCAGTGCCGGTGATATACAGAGGCGCCTTCATCCAAATTTCGGAGATTGTCGAAGGGCTTGAGTGAAGCATGATCTTGTGAGGAAATGAATCTCCAATTGAGCTCGGGCCCCAGGGATGCAATCCAATGGCGGCTATTCCACGGTCGGATCGGTGCCTTCGCGCAAAGTCCTTTCTCGTGGGCTTGGGCCCGATGGCAGACGATGGAGTCGCGGATGACTTCCTGACCGGGCTCTCCACGCTTCGCCTTCGACGGGATCACTTCTTTTCGAAGCGATAGGCTGCCGGAACAATACTTGCGGTTTGACCGTCGTGGACCGCGAAGGTTCCTCCACTAAAGAGTGTAGCCCCTCCGAAGGCTCCATCTTTTCGGAGAGCATAGAATTTAAGATCAAAGTCGGGGCGTGACGGATCTTTTGGATCACGATGGCGTTTCTCTTTGAGGCAATGTTTGACGACACTATCGATCGCTTCCAAGCAGGCTTCGGTGGGCGAGACCCCCTTGGCCATGCGCTGAACAATGTCAAAGGCGCCGCACGTGACGATCGCCGACTCGCCCCGCCCGGTGGCCCCTGCCGCGCCTATGTCGTTGTCGCAATAATTTCCGGCACCGATGATCGGGGAATCTCCCACCCGCCCAGGGATCTTCCAGGACAGGCCGGATGTGCTCGTACACGAGGAAATATCCCCCTGACTTGTCACGATCGAACAATGGACCGTCCCAGTATGATACGGCACGGGCTGAAGATTCACGGACGCTCGCTTGCCGGGCTCCGAATTAGGCTCCTGCCAGATTTTACCCGACGGCGCATCGCGTTGCTCATCGTTGAGCCAGTCATCAATTCCGCTCATGGAGGCACGCCAAGCAACCCAGTCGCGACGTGATGCCTCCGTCAGGAGGTTCTCTTCTTTGAAACCCATCCGCACAGCAAACTTCAACGCGCCTTCTCCCACGATCAGACAGTGATTGGTTCGTCGCAGAACTTCTAAGGCGACCATCGCCGGGTTCTTGATATTTCGGAGGGACGCAACCGCACCACTTTTGTGGGTTGGACCATGCATTACAGAGGCATCGAGTTCGACAATCCCATCCTCATTGGGCAGCCCTCCGTAGCCGACCGAATTATCGTTGGGATCATCCTCAATGATCCGCACCCCCTGGACAATGCAGTCTGCAGGGTCGTAGCCTTGGCCGAGCAATCCCATCGCTCGGGAGGTCGCCCGCAGACCGTTTGCGGACGCAATACAGCAGGCTCCTTTGTGGTTGTCGCCCGGTGCGGCCACCCCGGCCTTGCGAGGCTGTGTTGTCTGCGCGCTCAGAGATAAATCAGGAGTCATCCCAAGGCCCGCCACGGCCGTGAAAGAACTGATGAACTTCCGTCGCCCGAAGGATCCGTTGCTGGTTTTCATGGGTTTCATGTGCCGCCCCTGGAGAGATTTGTCACGCTTGCATTGGCGTATTTTTCGCTCACTTCGTTGCGCTGCGGTTTGAAAGCAGGAAGGCGAGCAAGGCGTTAAAATCCTCTGGCGTGATCGCGTCGCCGAAGTTGTCGGGCATCAGCGAGGACTCGGTCTGGGTTTGCTCGCGGATGCTGTTCTTCGGCACGGGGAACTCCTTGCCGACGGCGTCGGCAAGGACGAGTTGTTCGCCTTCGGCGCGCCGGAACAGGCCACTCACGGTGTCACCGTCCTTCAAGGTAAGCACCGTGGTGCGGAAATTGATGTCCACGTTTCGGTTTGGGTCGAGGATATCCTCGCAAAGACGTTCGAGACCGCGCGTGCCGATGCCCGAGAGCTGAGGCCCAACGAGTGCACCCTTGCCTTCAACTTGGTGGCAGACCGCGCAGTTCTTAAGGAAGACCTGCTCACCAGCCTCCAGCTTCACCGTTGCAGTCGCATAGGCGGCGCGCCGTCGATTGACTAACCGGTCGCGTTCGCGTTCGCGGTCGGTTGGAGGCATGTCCTTGGTCAATTTTGCCAAACGAGTGCCGATTTCAGCCGGTTTGCCGGCTGAGAGACGATCCTTAACGGCACGTTCGATCAAAACCCGGGGTGGCACCGCGCCGGCGGCGACGGCATCCAGGAGCGCCGTGGCTCCCGCGGCAGAGGACGCTAGTGCTTGCGCCCAACTTACTTGAAGCCGGTACGGAACGGATTTCATCGCGGCGACTACCTGGGCTCGCGCCCCGCTGTTTTCCGAATCCAGCAGCGCGAGTCCAACCGCCTCGCGCAATCGGAGCGGTTGGGCGCTATCCTGAACCAACGGCACCAAGGCGGCCGGAGCCGCAACGCGATCGAGCAGGGCGAAGGCGCGAATCGCCGACGCGCGCGCCTCGGTGTCGAATTCTTGTCCGAGGGCGATGGCCCGGACCTGGGGTCCGACCGGCAGCCGCAGCCGTGCCACGAGATCACCGGCGCTTTGTTGGCGGCGGGCGATCTCACCGGGGGCGCGCGATGGCAGCGCGAGGACCGGTGGATCGAAACGTCCGAATGCAAGCCACGCCCAGGCGTCGGAATTGTCGCCATCGACCGCTTCGAAAACGGCCTGCTTTCCCGCATGCGCAGCGAGATCCCAGGTGATCTTCTGAGCCGTGTCGTTTCGGGGCGGTGCGGACTCCACAAGCACGGCGCCGGTCGCCGCGTCGCGGAGCTGGATGACGTTGTGTCCCTCGGGCGGCCGATCGGGTTCACCGTCGTGTCCGCATAGGTAGAAGCTGAAGCGGGCCGGCACGGCGAAGGGCTTCGAGCGCAGGCGGCCGGTGAATGTTTCGCTCCGTGGAAAGCTGGAAAGCAGCGTTGCAGTCTGGCCATCGGCGCAGCGACGTTCCTGGAAGGCCCACGGATTGCTCGCGTCGGTGGTGGTTTCGAGGGGTGTGTTGTACCAGGCGGAATCGGGCATTACGGACAGGGCTTGTCCGCACAGCTCGGTTCCCCAGACCCTCAGGGATTCGCTCAGCGTCACCCCGCGCTGGCTTGCGCCCTGGTCCACGCTCGCGAGCAGATCGAGCTGGAAGTCGAGATCTTCGGTGAATTGTCTGCGGGCGAAGGTGGCGATGGCTTCGAGTTCCGAGGGGGGCGCGTATTGTGCGGCGTGTTTCAACGCCGACGAGAGCAACCCGCGCTTCGTTTCGAGAAGGGGCAGCTGACGCAAAAGAAAGGTTCCCGCGGCCTCGGATTTCACGGCGAGCGTCACATCCGCGAGCGCTCGGATATCGGCTTCGGACCACTTGTTTTGAGCAAGCACCCAACTGAAGACGTCCTTGTTCATGAGGTGATCACGCAGGGATTTTCGAACTACATAAAGCAAATGCGTATCGTCCGATGGAACCTTGGAAAGCAGATTGAGCAATGGGCGGACCGTGTCTGGATGAGGGCGATATCCCAGCGCCTCGACCGCGGCGCGCTGCACGTGTGCATCCCGGTCCATCAACCCCGCCGTCGCCCCCATTTGCGCCCCCTGGACCTGATCCTCGGGCACGGGCAACCGTCGCGCCGCCTGATAGAGCAGGTTGCCCGCAATGCGCTGGGCGTGGATGCGCACAAGGGATTCACTGGAAGCCATCGCATCCTGGAGTTCAGCAACGCGGAGTCCGCCCAACCGGTGCTCGATCCAGAGCGCATGCACGTGCTGAAAGGCGTTCACGGGCAGGGCCAACACCTTGCGCAAGGGGTCCTTCGCTGCGGCGCCGAAGCGGTCCTGGATTTCATTCATCGCCAGCATCCGGCGAGTCTGGCTCGGCGAGGCGAGCTCGCCGATCAATTCCCCTAGGTCGTCCGGCAATCCAGGGTTTCGAAGCGTGGATTTTCCATCGATGCCCCGGTACACAATGCGCCAAAGCCGTCCGCGCTCACGGTCGCGTCCGGGATGGACGAGCGGCACTTCGTAGTGGCCGATGATGCGATTGTAGAAATCCGCGATATAGAGCGCACCGTCCGGACCAAGACAGGTGTCCACGGGGCGGAACCACGGGTCCTCGCTCTTCAGGAGATCCTTCTGCTCGATGGCTTTTGGGGTCGAGCCATGGAATTCAAGGCGATCGCGGTTCAATCGGCTCGTCATGACATTCCCGATGAAAATGTTGTCGTTGAACTCTGCCGGCCAGAGGTCGTCCACGTAGTAGCTCAGGCCGTCGATAGCGGTAGAACCGTGGGCGTGTTCCATGAGCACCGGCGCATAACCGAGGCCGTCGTGGGGTTTGCCAAAGCTTGGATACCAGCCGCCGGCGATGAGCTGATAGATCGGGGCGCTGTGGCAATCGGATGTGTAAAGGTTCCCGCGCGGATCGAAGGCAGCGCCAAATGGGTTTACCTGTCCGTGTGTCTGTTGTTCGATGCGCGACGTTTCGAGCTGGATACGGTAGGTGTTGCCGGAATTGAGATCGACGTGGCTGCCGTCGCCAGCGGTGACGTGTGAGTCGTTGTTATATCCATGCGTGCAATACAACCAGCCGTCGAAGCCGCGCCGAAACGACGACTGATTGCCGTGCGTGTCGCGCGTGTAGTCGAACGGACCGTAAAGCCGCTCTTGCTTGTCGGCCTTGCCATCGTCGTCGGTGTCTTCCAGCAACCAGATATTGGGGATCGCCCACACCACGGCCTTCCAGTGCTTGTCTGCTGTCCGGAATGGATACACGCCGGTGGGAATGTTCAGGCCTTCGGCAAACCGGGTGACCTTGCGGGCGCGGCCGTCGGGTCCGAAATCCTCGAAGATCATCAGCCGATCTTGCGCCGGCCGATTCGTTGGAGCGGCCCAAGGATATTCGATGCTCGTCGTCACCCACAGCCGGCCCGTTGCATCGAACGCGAGGTTCATCGGCTTGTTGATGTCCGGCTCATTTGCGACGAGCTGGATTTCGAAGCCCGGGGGCAGCTTGAATTTCCCCTGTTGCTCGGTCGGCGTGAGCGGGTCGGTGGGGCGCACGCCAGCCGCGAACGGATCTTCGGCCCCCAGGGCGGCGCGAAACGCCAGCAGGCATGCGGAAACCGAAGTGAGGCCGGCGAGACAACGAAGGGAAGCAGTCACGGTGAACACGGAGGTCGAGGGTACGAATAAATTCAACGAGTGGAAGAGTAAGTAACTGGGTGCGGGGTGCATCGCATTTTGCCGCTACGAGGTCGGAAGTACTGCCTCAAATCGCTATGCTCTCTTGCTCCGCGCCGAACGAGCGGGGAGAAGGAAATTCATCCGTCGAAAATCACCACCATTTGAAGTTGGGATCCGGCACCTTTCCCGCCAACACATCCATTTCCTTCTGCACAGGCCAGTGAAAATTCTCCACGTGCGAGTCTCCGAACAACATGTTCTCAAACCGCTTTCCCTTATAGTTGTGCCAGAGCGATTCCTTGAGGTTGACGTCCCGATTTCCGTGCCAAGGCCAATCGCCTTGGATGATTTTGGTTGTCGGACGCAACGCGATGCGCGACTCCTTGATTGGCGGAACTCCCCCTCGAACCGACGTCACATGTTCGACGCCCCAACCGCCGTCCCCTTGCCACGCCACCAAATAGCTATTTCCCCATCCGAGCCAGCAGGATTTCGGGACCGGATTCAACGAGTCACCGTGGTCGGCCGGGCAGTGGAACACGTCGAATGACCCGGCATATTGGTTGAGTGGACGATTGGTCTCCGAAACCTTGCCGCCATAATCCGAGGCGTTTCCACCTGTGTAAGCGTTGGTCCAAAACTTGCCTCCCGTGGCACCCCAACCATCATGAATCGGATAAAAATCAGCGCTATCGATGGCATACATTTTGTACGCGAGGCCAATTTGTCGCTGGTTGCTCATGCACTTGATTGTGTTCGCGCGCGTTTTGGCCTTCGCCAGCGCTGGAAGGAGCATTCCAGCGAGTATCGCGATGATCGCGATCACGACAAGGAGTTCAATCAGAGTAAATCCACTCCTCCGCGGAAGAGGCGGTTGGGAGCATCGGCGCAAGCGCATGGCAATTACTCCGAAGAACGGGTCGAACTCATTTATGACAACGGGCGGGTACGTCCGACATTCTCGCCTGTGCGGCGAGCGGGGTAGCCATTCATGTTCACGCAAAAGAATCGATCGTTCTGCTCTCGGGATGCTCGTCCGCTAGAACCCAGGTCATTAATGGCCTAGGGGCCGCCCTGTCCGACATTTTGGAAAAGTTTCGAAATTCAGGTCCGCCGAAGCAAGTCCAGATTCCCTCGTTCTGACGAACCGCGGCAAGCACGGCAAAGGAGCACTGGTTTTCACGGTTTGCATGGTGCCCATATGGCAGTGGAGTGTCAACACTTATCACCCCAACACCCCAACACACTTATCACCCTCGCCCGTTTCTCTCCCTCTCCTTTCGCAAAAAAAGATGGGCGCTTGATTGAAAGCGCGCATCTGATTGAAGCCGATTGTAAATTTTCGGTTTGGGAACCGGCAAACCCCTAGCTCCGGATTATATCAACGTCAGGTTCACATCCAAACCTTATCGGTGGATGCTCGAAGACGATGAATAGTGACCGAAGCTGCTGTTAGAGCTCGATCCGCCGGGAACAACGGGCTTGATCTTGGGGCGTCCGCCGGTCGTGGAACTGTTCCCGCAGCCTTCGCCACCCGCCACCTTTTCCAACTGTTCATCACTGAGTTCCTGGGATTTCTTCACGTTGTCATTCATAGTAGTAGTTTTTTAATTGTTACAGTTTTCTTGGGGTCTCGGCTGTTCTCAACCGTTTCGAAAGTACCTTTCGAGTGACCTTACGAAAATGAGAGAAGCACCATTTATGCCACCCAGAAATACCCGTCTTTTTTGAAAGAAAAAGCGGTAGTAGGTGGCAGCTCAGAATGTCAAGCCAAGTTGGATCTCCGCAGCCCGAGGACCGGGGTGTCTGCTACACCGGACGCCCGTGTCGTCAATGCCCGGATTTCCTTGTCGCGACGATTTCGATGGAGTTGGTATCGAGCGAATGCAGGCCTGTGACCCCGTCACGCCGGGCACGGTTGCTTTACAAACTCCAACCCTTCCGATACTCCGGATTGACATATTGATTGGCCGCATCGTTATTCGTGAACCGCACCGCCTTGTCATTCCACTTGAGCGTTTGGCCCGGGAAACGAATGGCAATGAGACCGAGCAATGCGACCTGCGTAAGCGGACCCCCGTAGTCGAAATTGGATCCGGCCTTTCGACCCGTCCGAATTGCGTCGGCCCAATCCCAGGCATGGCCTTTAATGCGCGTGATTTTCTCCGATGGCGCATTTTTCCCGGAATATTGCTCCATGACGCTATCCGGAACGAGGTGGCACCCGCCTCCTCCGTGCGAACCATGAACGATCATGCCCTTGTCTCCAAAGAGAATTGCCCCGGTACCCGGAATTTTGTCATCGGCCGGAAAATCCTTCGGTTTGGGAATCGTGTTGTCGCCGTCGTACCAGACCAACTTGACCGGGCCGCGCGTGTTCTTGGCCGGAAACTCAAAGGTGATCTTGGTCGCGGATGGATAGGATAGACCCTGCTTCGCGGGGTCGTAGTCCGTCACCTCCGCTTGAACGGTGGCGGGTGCGTCGAGATCCAGCGCCCAAAAGGAAGGGTCCACGACGTGACAAATCCAATCGCCGATGGCACCGCCACCGAAGGGCATCCAACCGCGCCAATTCCAAGGGACCCATAGCGGTGAGTAGGGCCGGAAAGCGGCCGGACCAATCCAGAGATCGTAGTCGAGCCCCTTCGGCACATCGTTATGCTGATCCACTTTGGCTAGGTTCGGGATCTGGCAATAGACATTTTTGAATGCATCACATCCTGCGTGAATCGTATGCACCTGCCCGATGGCACCCGCCCAGACCCACTCGCAAAGTCGCCGAATCGTAGCGCTGGCGTGCCCCTGGTTGCCGAGTTGCGTGACAACGTTGTAGCGATGAGCGGCCGCCATAAGCTCGCGGACTTCATGGACGGAGTGGGCAAGCGGCTTTTCGCAATAGACATGCTTGCCGCGCCGCATGGCCTCCATGGCGATGACGGCATGGGTATGATCCGGCGTGCCAATGACCACGCTGTCAATCTCCTTGCCCAACGTGTCGAGCATCACGCGGTAATCGGTGAACCGCTTGGCGTTCGGATATTTGGCGAATTCCTTGGCGGCGTAGTTTTCATCCACGTCGCACAACGCGACAATGTTGTGGCCCAACCCCGCCACCTCGTCCACGTCGCGTCCGCCTTGGCTACCAATGCCGATGCCCGCCACGTTCAATTTCTCGTTGGGTGAAGCGCTTTCCGCACCGTTCAGCCTGCCGGGAAGAATGTTGAACGCGGCAACGCCCATGCTGGCGCCATAGAGAAACTGCCGGCGGTTGACGAGGTCGAATTTGTGGGTGCTCACGGAATTACGGGTTAGCTGGTGTGAATTGTTTGGAGTTATTGCCGCACGCCACGGAGTTGAGCGTCGTTTGAGGTGTTCCGCTGGCATTGATACATGCTCCGGATCAAAGACTTCCGACTTCAACGGCGCATTCGGTCGCGGCGGCGGCGCGGTGAGGGTATGCAGGTCATTTCTTCTTGCTGTCGGCGGACGGAGCGGGCTTGGGCGCCTCCTTGATCTCCACTTCGTCGGCGATCATCCGGTAGTAGACCGTTACCTTGTCTCCGACTTTGATCTTGGCTGCGCCCTTGGTCTGTTTCGATCGCGCCAGTTCCCATTTCTGATCGTCCTTCTGAGCGGTGATCGCCGTATCCGTCACCGCACTAACCGGGCCTGTTACTTGATAACCCTTCGAATCTGCGGCAAAGGCGGACGTGGAGAGCATGGCCCCGGCAACCCAGGACACCCACATGGAACGATTCGTTTTCATCTTGGCGGGCCAGCTTGCGTCCGAGTTTGAAATTTTCGCAAATGGAAAATGCTGGGGCGCATCGAATCGAATCCATCCACTCCCTCCCGCCTCCAGCCTTCTATAGAGCTCTGTGATGCATGCGTTCGTGGGCAGCGGCAATGAATCCCTTGAACAAGGGGTGCGGCCCGTTCGGCTTGCTTTGGAATTCGGGATGAAACTGGCACGCGACAAAGAACGGATGCTGCGGCAGTTCGATGATCTCCACCAGACCGCCGTCCAACGTCGTGCCGCTGAAGCAAACGCCGGCCTTCTCGAATTGTGCGCGGTAGGCGTTGTTGAATTCGTATCGGTGCCGGTGTCGTTCGTGGATGACAAAGGCGTTGTACAAGCGTTGGGCCTTCGTACCCAAGACGAGCTGACAGGGCTGCGAGCCAAGCCGCATTGTGCCGCCCATGAGTTTCACATCCTTCTGAGAGTCCTGAAGTGAAATGACGGGATGAGGCGTCGCCGGGTCGAATTCAATCGAATTGGCGCCAGTGAGTCCCAGCACCTTGCGCCCGAACTCGATCGTGGCGATCTGCATGCCCAGACACAGGCCGAGATAGGGTAGGTTGTTTTCCCTCGCATACCGGGCTGCCAGAATCTTCCCTTCGATGCCGCGGTCGCCGAATCCGCCCGGGACAAGAATCCCTCCCAGATCCTTGAAGATTTTCGCGGGTTCGCCCTTTTCCACTTCTTCCGCCTCGATCTGTTCGATCTGAACGCCGCAATCATTGGCGATGCCGCCGTGCTTCAGGGCTTCATAGACAGATTTGTAGGCGTCCTGCAATTCCACGTACTTACCCACCACTCCGATTCGTACGCGGTGCTGCGGAGCAATCGTCTTGCGGACGATATCCTGCCAGGCGCTCATGCTGGCAGGCGGCGGGTTCAGACGCAGGGTCTCGCAGACGAGATCGTCCATCCGCTCCCGCTGCAACATGAGGGGTACTTCGTAAATGGTGTGGTCGACGTCTTTTTCCTCAATCACCGCGTCGAACGGCACATTGCAAAACATCGATATTTTCTGACGGAGTTCCTTGTCCAAGGGCTTTTCGCAACGGCATACGAGGAGGTGGGGCGTGATGCCAATTTCGCGAAGTTTGGCAACGCTCTGTTGCGTGGGCTTGGTCTTGAGTTCGCCCGCTGCCTTGATAAAGGGCACGTAGGTGACGTGGATGAAGCAGACGTTTCCGGGGCCCGCCTCCTGGGCGAACTCGCGAATGGCCTCCAAGAACGGCAGACCTTCGATGTCCCCAACAGTGCCGCCCACCTCGGTGATCAATATATTCGCCTTGGACTCCTCCGCGATCACTCGGATCCGGCGCTGAATCTCGTCCGTCACGTGCGGGATGACCTGCACCGTTTTGCCCAAGTACCGACCGGCGCGCTCGTTGTCGAGGACCTGCTGATACACCTGTCCACTCGTCGTGTTGTTGCGGCGGGTTAGCTTCGTGCTCGTGAATCGCTCGTAGTGGCCCAAGTCCAGATCCGTCTCCGCGCCGTCGTCGAGGACGTACACCTCTCCATGCTGGAATGGGCTCATCGTGCCCGGATCCAGATTGAGGTACGGATCAAACTTCTGAAGGGCCACTTTGATTCCCCGATTTTCCAGGAGTGTTCCAAGCGAGGCCGCCGTGAGTCCTTTGCCGAGCGAACTCACCACCCCGCCCGTGACGAAAACATATTTCATGGAGTGACAGCGTCCCAAGCCCCCGGGCCGATACCAGAGAAAAATGGCCCACCTCTTGACCTCAGCTCTCGATTTCGATAGATCTCTCCGACATTTTCTCAATGAATTTCCCAACATTTTGTTGCTTTGTAGCCTTGGCTTCCTTCGCCGCGAAGTCCCAGGCACAAACCACCCAAAACCCAAATTCAGGCTCGACAGCAGGCTCTGCCGCGTCCAGTCGCCCAGGGAACAACTGGCTCCCTGCGGAGTCCCAGTTCCGTAAATTCATCCTGGATGAGGATCAGACAATATCCGGCAAATTGGAGGACACACTCAAGGATCCCATGGAGCTTTCGGTGGCCAAGGATGGGCGCATCGTGTTTGTCGAACGCGCTGGAATTGTCAAAATGTGGTCGCCCACCACCCGAAAATCATCCGTCATCGCAACCTTAAAGACTTTCACCGGCCTCGAAGATGGGCTCTTGGGTGTCGCACTGGATCCGCGTTTCACTGAGAATGGTTGGGTCTACGTAAATCGTTCTCTGCCCGAAACAACCACCAATCAATTCGGCAAGGCGGGTGTCATTCGCGTATCCCGGTTTACTCTCAAAGGCGACGAATTAGATCTTTCGAGCGAGACTCCGATCCTAGACATTCCCACTCAACGCGAACAATGCTGTCACGTCGGGGGGTCGCTCGCCTTTGATGTGGATGGCAATTTGTACGCATCAGTCGGTGACAACACCAATCCCTTCGAATCGGACGGATTTTCACCGCACGACGATCGGCCGGGCCGTTCGCCCTTGGACGCACAGAAGTCCGCCGCCAACCCAAACTCGCTCACCGGAAAAATCCTTCGAGTGAAGCCAAAGGCAAGCGGCGGATATGAGATCCCGGTCGGGAATCTCTTTCCGCCAGGCACGGCGAAAACGCGTCCGGAAATTTTTGTGATGGGAAATCGCAATCCATTCCGAATCTCAATCGATCCGAAGACCCGGTATCTTTATTGGGGTGAAGTTGGACCCGACGCTGGATCTCCCGATCCCAAACGGGGTGCGGCGGGGTTTGATGAGATCAATCAAGCCCGGAAGGCCGGGTTCTTCGGTTGGCCCTATTTCGTAGCGGATAACAAACCCTATGTCCGGATCGACTTTGTGGAGCGACAGACGTCGATGGCGGCGAATGCGGCCTACGCTGCAGCAAAGAAACCCGCGACGAACGGTGTGTCTGTTACACTGGCGAAGCCGTCCCCATGGCCACCGGCAGATTTCATCCCGGTATTCTTCGATCCACTCAAACCGGTCAATCGATCGGCCTACAACACCGGAATCGAAGAGCTGCCTCCCGCTCAACCGGCGTTTATCTATTACCCGCACTCGCTCTCCAGTCGATTCCCCGAGGTGAATGCGGGGGGAGGACGGACTGCCATGGCCGGTCCGGTCTACTATTTCGATCGCACTCTTAATTCGCCGCACAAGTTGCCGGAAGTGTTTGATCATACGCTCTTCATCTACGAGTGGTCGCGTAATTGGATCATCGCGGTCAAGCTCGACGAAAATGACCAGATTGCGAAAAATGCGGATGGTTCACTAAAAATGAAACGCCTCATGCCGGGGACGACATTCAAGCGTCCGATGGATTTGGAACTCGGCCCCGACGGCTGCCTCTACGGCATCGAGTTCGGCACGAATTGGGGTGACAACAAGGACAGCAAGTTATTCCGGATCGAATTCGTCGGAATTTGAGATTAACACGGCAGGCGATACGCCAGAAGAAGGATCATCATGAGCCCGTGCGGATTCGATGCGGTGGAGGGGCCAATTCGAATTCAGGCTCGCGTCTAAGTTTGGCGGTTCGTCCTTGCTGCAGCCCAACTCTTTCTTACGGGCTCAATTCTGCTTGGCGCTGTTCCTTCGGACGCCGGCGGCAGTCAGGAATATTTTGAAAGAGATCGCGATAGGTGGGCGTTCCAGCCGATACGTCGTCCAGCGATACCCTCTGGAATAAACGAATCGCGGGTTGCCAACTCGATCGATGCCTTTGTACTCACCGAGTTGCGGGCGAAGTCCGTGGTGCCTAATCCGCCGGCAACTCGGCGCGAACTAATCCGTCGCGCCTATTTCGATCTCATAGGACTGCCGCCCACGCCGGAAAAACTTCTCGCATTCGAGAGCGACAATTCTCCGGACGCCTGGGAAAAGCTTCTCGACCACCTCCTTTCTCTACCCTCGTACGGCGAACGCTGGGGACGACATTGGCTGGATGTCGTGCGGTACGCGCAGAGCAGCGGGTATGAGCGCGATGGCGAAAAACCTTTAGCCTGGCGTTACAGGGACTATGTTGTTCGAGCCTTCAACCAGGACAAACCCTACGACCAATTTATCCGGGAACAGATTGCCGGTGATGAACTCGATACTGTGACGCTCGATTCGATAGTCGCCACGGGGTTTCAGCGTCTGGGTGTGGTCGACGACGAACCGGACGACAAACGGATGGCAGAATTCGATGAACTCGATGACGTACTTTCAACGACGGGAACTGCATTCCTTGGGCTCACGATTGGGTGTGCGAGATGCCACGATCACAAGTTTGATCCGATTCCCCAGGCGGATTATTACCGCCTCCTGAGTTTCTTCCGAAACCTCCGATTGAACGAGCCTCCAAAATATACTTTGGATTCTGCGAATTACGCGCCGTTAGAGGATGCTGAAAACATCAAAGCATGGCAACGCGCACAACAATCGAAACTCAATCCGATTCAAAAGCGATTGTCCGATGCGATTGACGAAAGTGAGAAGAAGAGAATTTCCAAGGAGATTGAGGCGGTACAAGGAGAGAAGCCTCCCTTCGAGTGGGCCCTCGCCGTGCGAGAGCTTGGCGCAAAACCGCCTCCCACCCACGTGCTGATCCGAGGCAACGCCGGCAGCGTCGGCGCCGAAGTACAGCCCGCATTTCTGAGTGTGCTGGGAGGCGGCCGCCCCGAATTGCCTGCGCTTCCTACCGATGCGGCATCGAGCGGACGGCGACGGCAATTGGCCGAATGGATTGCTAGCTCCCAAAACCCACTCACCGCTCGGGTCCTCGTCAATCACGTCTGGCAGCATCACTTCGCGCACGGGTTGGCAAAGACCCCGTCCGATTTTGGCCGTTCGGGCATCGCCCCTACACACCCCTAGTTGCTCGATTGGCTCTCCACCGAGTTCATCACGAAGTGTTGGTCTGTCAAACAACTGCACAAGACCAGCATGCTTTCGCAGACGTATCGGATGTCTTCCGATGCCAGGAATGGCGCCGCCAATGCGATCGATCCCGACAACGATTTGTCATGGCGCCAAAATCTCCGTCGACTGGAAGCCGAATCACTTCCCGACACAATTCTGAGCATTAGCGGGCAGTTGGATTCGAAAATGGGGGGGCGTGGATTTTTCCCACGACTGACGGGTGAAGTGCTTGCCGGTCAGTCCCGACCGGGTTTGGATTGGGAGATTTCAGAGAAAGACGAACTATCGCGCCGCAGTATCTATGCATTTGTTCGCCGGACGATGCCGGGGCCCATGTTGGATATATTTGATTATAGCAATACGACCTCACCGTTGAGCGAGCGCCCTGTCACAACGGTTGCTCCACAAGCGTTATTGCTGCTCAACGATGCGTTCATGCAGGAGCAGGCGAAGGCTTTCGCGGACCGTCTCGGAAGAGAGGCGGCCCTCGCCGTCGAGGCGTGAATCGGGCGCGGATTCCAACTCGCTGTCGGCCGTCAACCTAACGCACGAGAGAGTCGACTTGCTCGTGACTTTCTCGGTCGCCAGGTTGAATCGTTCGCCGCACTTCGATCACGACTGACATTTCGTCCGGACGTCCCAATGTCACTTTCGGTTGACTACATGAACAAGCTAAAGCCGGAACAGTTTCTCACCGGGCCCCAAGCGGGGTGGAGTTATCATCGCGGCCGGTGGTCCGCCCCCTACGAAGGCATTCGAACGGTGGAACGGGAGCGCGGTCCGTTTGGGCTGTGGGTGGGACAGCATTTTTCCGACGGTTGCATTGAGGCAAAAGTCGTACCCAAAATTGCCTGTGAGTCGGTCAGCATTTTCATTTGTGGCTCTGCGACAAATGACGAATTACGCGGTTACGAATTCGCTTTCGAACCGCGGGAGCAACGGATTGTTCTGCGACGGCATGGGATGAATCTCACGACGCTGGCCGAGGCGCGTGATTCGATTCCGAGCGGGAGGGCGTTACCGGTGAAAATTGATGCGACGGGGAGCCGATTACGCCTCTGGATGGGGGAGAGTGTGGATCCCGCGATTGACGTGACGGATGGCGAACCGATTCTTGCTCCTGGGCATGCTGGGATTCGAGCATGGGGCGCGCCGGTGAGTATCGATGACCTTGCAATTTGTGTGCGGGGGCAGCCGCCGGTTGCAGTTCGCGACGCAGCAGGAGATTCTTCGGAACAACGCGGTTTGCAGGCACTCTGCCTCCTGTTGCTCAATCTGAACGAAGTGGTGTACATTGATTGATCCTGAGAACCAACTGATTTAGCCCGAGCCGCTGCTGCGGTACGCGCCGGGAATTTCTCTGGCAAATGGGAGCCGGCTTTACTGGGCTTGCACTGACGGCTCTGCTGGATCAGGAGGGTTTCTTTGGATCGAAGGCAAGCGCTGCGACAGCGGACATCAACCCGATGTCACCGCGCATCGCGCATCTTCCGTGTCGTGCGAAGTCGTGCATTTTTCTATTCATGTATGGAGGTCCGTCGCAAATGGATCTCTTCGACTACAAACCCGAGTTGCAGAAGCGCCACGGTCAGACGGCGAACCTCGAGCAACGCAGGCGCTCGATCCAGGCGGGCAAACTCCTCGGTTCGAAACGCCTCTTCAAGCAACACGGCCAGTCCGGCCAGTGGTGTTCCGATGCCTTGCCGCATCTGGCGACGCAGATGGACAAATTGGCCGTCATTAAGTCGCTGTATTCGGATAGTTTTGCGCATGGGTCCGCCATGCTACAGATGAACAGCGGTCGAATCATCCAAGGCCATCCATCGATTGGATCCTGGCTGAGTTACGGGCTCGGTTCGTTGAGCCAAAACCTTCCCGGCTATGTCGTCATGCTCGATCCGCGGGGCGGTCCAATCAGCGGGGCGGCTAATTGGTCGAGCGGATTTATGCCCGCATCGTATTAGGGAACCGTCTTCCGAGCGGGAGGTCAGCCTATTCTCAATCTCGACTCCGCCTCCGGGCTGACGTCTGCGATGCAGCGTGATCTCATCACCACAGCGAACGGTCTGAACACCGATCATCTGGCGAATCATCCAGGTTACTCGGAATTACAGGCGCGGATTTCGAGTTACGAACTTGCCTTCCAGCTTAAAACAACAGCACTCGAGGCGCTTGATCTCGCAAACGAATCGGAGGCAACCCGGGAGATGTATGGTCTGAACGATTCAAAAACCAGCCATCCTCTCGCACTGGGGCCGGCTCCCTTTGGACGGCAATGCCTCATCGCGCGGCGGTTGGTTGAACGAGGAGTTCGTTTTGTCCAGATTTACCACGGGAGCGGTCACCAACAGCAGAATTGGGACGCACACAATGGTGTGGAAGAAAACCTGCAAATTCATTGCCCAGAAATCGACAAACCCATCACGGCGCTTCTGCGAGATCTTGAACAACGGGGTCTTCTCGATGAAACCCTGGTTGTTTGGGGAGGTGAATTCGGACGTCAAGCGCTTGTGCAAGGAGGAGGGGATGGCCGTGATCACAAGCCGAAGGGGTTTACCTATTGGCTGGCGGGTGGCGGTGTGAAGGGGGGGACCAGCTACGGTGAAACCGACGAGCTTGGCCATGAAGCTGCGGTGAATCCGCATCACATACGAGATCTGCACGCGACCCTTTTGCACCTGATGGGTTTGGAGCATCAGAAGCTGACGTATTTCTATGGCGGCCTTAACCAGAAACTGACGGGCGTGATCGAACCCGATATCATTCGCGGGATTTTGGCGAAAGGATGAGTCCCAATGGGGTCGCAAATGGGGTCGGTCAATAGTTTTGTACTATTTTCTTGAGGAACGCAACGCTCGGTGGGCCGTGAGCTGCATGCGATGGAAGATATTAAACCCGATCAAAGCAGGATTTGAGATCCTCGATTTTTCGCCGTAGTCTTACCGGGGCACCTGCGATAACTGCCGGTGCCAAACGAAAAATTTCTAATGTCCAACACTCCCCACTGGCACGGCGTCTTTCCGGCCGTAACCACTCAACTGAAAAAAGACCAATCGCTCGACCTCCCGGGTACGGCACGCCACCTGGAGGTGCTGATAAAATCGGGTGTTACGGGCCTCGTGATGTGCGGATCGCTCGGTGAAAATCAGGCATTGGATCCCGAGGAGAAACGGCGTGTGGTGCAATTGGCGGTCGAGGTCGCCGACGGTCGCGTCACGGTGTTGAGCGGTGTGGCCGAGTCCAGTACCGCGCTCGCCATCCGGTATGTGAAAGATTGTGAAAAACTTGGAGCGGACGGCGTCATGTTGATGCCCGCCATGCTTTACAAAGGGGATCCACGGGAGACGACAACCTACTTTCGGACGGTTGCCCGGAACACGGGGCTGCCGATTATGATCTACAATAATCCACTGAGTTATGCGAATGACGTCACACCGGAGATGTTTGAGGAACTGGCCGGTGAGAAAAAATTTGTCGCATTGAAGGAAAGTTCTGGAAACGTGCGGCGCCTCACCGATCTTCACAACAGGGTTGGCGGGCGGTTTGCGTTATTCACCGGTGTTGATGATTTGTTGCTGGAGAGTGCGATCCTTGGAATTGACGGCTGGGTGGCGGGTACTGGAATTGCGTTTCCCGAGGAGAACCAACACCTATGGGAACTGACACGGAAGCAAGAATGGACGAAGGCGCGCGAACTATACCGATGGTTTACGCCGTTGTTGCATCTCGATGTGCACTCCAAATTTGTTCAATACATCAAGCTGGCCATGCAGGAATGCGGTCTTGGCTCGGAATGGGTCCGGGCACCGCGCCTGACCCTCGCGGGAGCGGAACGAAAGCAGGTCCTCAAGATCATTCACGACGGGATTGCCAGCCGACCGAAGCTTCCGAAACGCAAGGCATAACCCGGGCGGGTTGAAATCGGTCGTTTTCATGCAATAAAATCTGATTCCAAATGAAACGTTATCACCTCCGGTTCGCACTCACCTGGTTGCTCGTGACCTCCTCGTTCGGGGCGGAGCTGGAACTTAAGCCAGGGGAACATTTGTGCCTGATTGGCAACGCATTGGCTGAGCGGATGCAGCACGACGATCAGTGGGAATCACTATTGCACCAGCGTTTCCCCAAGCACAGCCTTGTCGTTCGGAACCTTGGCTGGTCGGCGGACGAGTTGGACTTCAAGACAGAATTTGAGGTCGCTGACGGCCATTCCAAGGGGGACAAGGCTTCGAGGGGGCGCCCGAGATCGCGGGATTTTGGCACACCGCATCAGCATCTGACTCAAAGCAAAGCGGACGTGGTGCTCGCGATGTTTGGCTTTAACGAATCGTTCGCGGGGCCCGCGGGTCTGTCAAAATTCAGAGCCGACCTCGACGAGTTCATCACGGACACACGGCGGCAAAACTATGGGGGGCACGGAGCGCCTCGCCTTGTGCTGGTTTCGCCGATCGCCCATGAGAACCTCGGAAATCCGAATCTTCCGGATGGGACGGCGAACAACGAGAATCTTAGGCGGTATACGGAGGCGATGAACGATGCCGCGACGAAGCATCAGGTGCTATTCGTCGACCTGTTCAATCCAACATTTCGACTGTTCAAGCAGAATGGCGGGAAGACACCGCACACGATCAATGGAGTGCATCTGAACGAACTTGGCCATTTGGAAGTGGCGAAAATGCTGGATGCGGCATTGTTTGGGTCTGCCGGTGCGCCCAAAAGCGTGAATGCGGTGTTGCGCTCTGAAATTGCGGAAAAGAATTACCAGTGGTTCATGCGCTATCGCTCGGTGAATGGCTACTACATCTACGGCGGACGTTCCAAGCTGAAGTTCTCGGATGGAGATCAGACCAACGCGGATGTGATGGAGCGGGAGCGGCAAATTCTCGATATGATGTGCTCCAATCGGGACGCGCGCATTTGGAGAGTTGCGCAGGGGCAGTCGGTCGCGGCGAAGATTGATGACAGCAATGCGCCACCGTTTCTGCCGGTGAAGACCTTTTTTGGCACACGGACGGTGGACAAGAGCAAGGCGACAGGGGTGGCAGCGCAGGGCATGACGAGCAAGAGCGGAGAGGCGGGTGAGCTTGTCTACCATTCCAGCAGCGAAGCGCTCAAGAAATTCAAAGTGGCTGCCGGATACAAGATCGATGTGTTCGCGTCAGAGGAACGGTTTCCCGAAGTCGCCAATGCGGTACAGATGACTTTTGACGCCCGTGGCCGCCTGTGGGTTTGCACAATGCAGAGCTACCCGCAGTACCGACCGCTCAAAGACACCCTGAATGGCCGATCGCATCCCGATGATAAAGTCCTCATTCTCGAAGATACCGATGGGGATGGGCGGGCCGATAAGTCCACGATCTTTGCTCGTGGCCTCCATGTTCCCACCGGATTGGAATTTGCAAATGGAGGTGTCTATGTAGCGCAGCAGCCGGATTTGATGTTCCTCAAAGACACGGATGGTGACGATCGGGCGGACGTGATGGAGCGAGTCTTGCACGGCTTTGATTCGGGAGATTCGCATCATTCCATCGGTGCCTTCACGTTGGGGCCCGGTGGGGACCTGTACATGCTGGAAGGCACATTTTTCTATACACAGGTTGAAACACCCTACGGCCCGGTTCGGAATCACAACGCCGGTGCGTATCGTTTCGAACCACGCTCCTGGAAATTCGATACGTTTGTTAGCTATCCGTTTGCGAATCCATGGGGCATCACCTTTGACAGGTGGGGTCAGACGTTCATCGCGGATGCGTCGGGTGGGGCCAACTATTTTGCCACGGCGTTCTCGGGGCGGACGATCTACCCGGACAAGCACCGGACGATGGAGCAATTCATCAAGATGCGGGTGCGGCCGACGTCCGGGTGTGTCTTTGTTGCCAACCGTCACTTTCCACCGGAGGCGCAGGGCAACTTTTTGCTCAACAACTGCATCGGGATTCAGGGCATCCTCCAGCACAAGGTTGTCGAAAAGGACTCTGGATTTGTGGGCACCGAGATCGAGCCGTTGCTGCTGTCGAGCGACACCAATTTCCGTCCGGTGGATTTGGAATTTGCGCCCGATGGCTCGCTGTACGTGATGGACTGGCACGAGCCATTGATTGGGCACATGCAGTATTCGTTGCGTGATCCGCAGCGGGACAAGACTCATGGTCGTATTTACCGCATCACCTATTCGGGCCGGCCGCTGGTCAAAGCGCCTCTCATTTCCGGCGCACCGAATGCGGCGCTGCTCGAGTTGTTAAAGGAGCCGGAAGATACCACCCGTCGGCTCGCCAAGCTGGAGCTAAGCAAGCGGAATAGCGGTGATCTCATCGCTGCTCTGGGTGCATGGACTGCGGGCCTGAATGCCACTGATTCCGAATACCCGCATCACTTGCTCGAGGCGCTCTGGGTCCACCAGTATATGAATGTCGTGAATGAGCCGCTGTTGCGGAAGATGCTTCGGTCACCGGAGCCTCGGGCACGGGCGGCGGCAACGCGCGTTCTCTGTGATTGGCGTGATCGAGTGGGGGGCGCGCTCCCATTGCTAAAGATCCAAGCCAACGATGAGCATCCGCGGGTTCGGTTGGAAGCCTTACGAGCGTGTAGCTTCTTTGGCACCCAAGAGGCGGTCGATGTGGCTCTGGAAACGCTGAATCATCCCCAGGATGGGTATCTCAAGTATACGCTCGAAGAAACCATGCGGACGCTGGATCACTTCGTGAAAGCAACGCAGTGATCCGCTCACACCGTCCGGCGATAGAGCTTGTGAATCGCGGCTTGGTCCGTGGGTTTGATCACGAGTTCGTCAATACACACGTGCGGGGGGCGGCTGGCCATCCAGACCATGGCTTCCGCCACGTCCTCAGCGACCAACGGATTTGTGCCGTCGTAAATCTTGTCCGCCCGCTGGGCGTCGCCTTTGAAACGGACGAGCGAAAACTCGGTTTCGGCCAAGCCGGGATCAATGGTTCCGACGCGGATGCCGGTTCCATTGAGTTCGAGGCGAAGCGCCTGCGTGATCTTTAGTTCAGCAGCCTTGACGCCGCAGTAGGCTGCACCGCCTTCGTAGGCAGTCCGCCCGGCGATCGATCCGACATTGAGGATCCAGGCGCCGGTGTGGTGCGGGACGAGCGGAAGGATTGCGCGGGTCATGCGCAGCAGCCCGAGCAGGTTACTCTGGATCATTGCCTCCCAGTCGGCGTCCTGGGAAGTGGCAACCGGGTCCAGTCCGTGGGCGCCACCGGCGTTATTGATCAGAATGTCAACGGTGGGAGTCAACGCCTTAACCCACTCCGTGAATGCCGATACCTGGGCAGTGCAACCGACGTCGAGAGGATGGAATCGGGCGGAGCTGGCACCGGCTGTCCTCGCTTCCTCGGCAACCGCAGCGAGTTTGAGGACTCGGCGGGCGCCGAGCAACAGGTGACAACCGGCTGCACCGAAGGCTCGGGCGGCCGCCGCGCCGAATCCGCTGGAGGCACCCGTGACGAGAACACATTTTTTGGCGAGGTTCATGGAAGATCAGTACACGCGGTGGAAACGCTACTTTTTTTCAGGGCCGGGAGCAACGGCAACCGATCTGAGTGGAACTTCGTTCTTGAAATGCGTGGGGAGTCCTTTATGAACGCGGGGCGCAATGCGAGGTTAGCTCAGTGGTAGAGCACTTGCTTCACACGCAAGGGGTCGCAGGTTCGAACCCTGCACCTCGCACCATGTCTTTGCGCACGCCCCGGCAAGAGGGATGCCACCCAGCGTCTAGAATTCCCGCTTCCACACGATCGGCCGCGGCGGGATTGTCGCCGGCAATGCAGGACCCAATCTCGAACGAGTCGTCCTTGGCCGCTGTCGCGAAGCGATAGGACTTTATGCCGGGCCGCGTACGGTCTTCCAAGGTACTTTTCGCGCCGCCAAGTCGCGCACGCACCGCTTCTGGGCTGAGTAACGGGCCAAACTTCGTCAGGCGCCCAACCTCTTCCTGCTATCCATTTTGAGGTTGTGAGGACTTTGCAAGGACCGAATTGTCGGTTTACGATTCCGGCAGGATGAACCAAGATGAGTCTGATGACGAATGGAAAGCTCAATGCAGGCGGCAGCTCGAGCGCCCGACCTTGGATCGGATCAAGTATGGATTTGCATGGGTCCACAAACCGGTGCTCGACGACGTCGGGTTTTCCTTGGTCTTCATCCACTCGAGCTTCCACGCACCACGAAATTACTTTGGTGCAGTGCGATCTTCGGATGCGAGGGGTTTGAGAGTTGCCGCGCCTACTGCGCTCACGCCAGGGCTTGACTGGGGTCGGTCTTGAATCTGGGCCTGAACATCCCCTGCTGACAGCAGGAATAGCAAAAAAAGGGCACCATTATTAGTTGGATCGAATGATTTTGCTTGGCTGATGTTGGCATATTATTGGTGGGATTTTGATCTTTAGTTTCTATTGTCTACCGAGAGTCTGGAATCTACTTAGTTATTGATAGGATTTTTCTTTTTGACCCTCCGCGATTAAAAGACGAAACTATCCCAAAGCAAAGGGACCGGAGTACTCCGGTCCCTTTGATGAATAAATTGACAGACTTCCGGCGGTTATCTTGCGCGGAAGAAAGCTGCTGCGCCCGTGGTTTTAACCGGGTAGGGACTCGCTGCACCGGTTACGTCGGTAAAGGGTCCCTTAATATCACTCGCTGTCTGGAGCGTGCCTGTGTAGGTAATTGAAGCCCCGCCCGGTGTTTTCACGATAGTTAGTGGACCAGGAGTAACCGGGGTGGAACCGCCACCCACGCCTCGGATGATCATGCCGCTGACGCCGCCGGAATTATCCTCCATTTCAGCAAACCAGATATATTCACCGGCCTTGATATCTAAAGTAACGGTTCTTGGCTGCCCCAATGGTAGCGAATCCCCCGCGTCGTTTTTTCCAGAATAACTGCCTGTGTTAGATTCCTCTGGCTCTTTTAAACCTTTAATATCATCCGCCCAAATCTTGCCTGTTCTCGAGGCGTCGCTAGTGCGACCTTCGAAGACTGTTACTTTGTATTTCCCAGCATTTAGGCCACCAAAGCGCATCAGGGTCTCGCTTCCAGCTGTGTCCGGATTGCGATAGAGGTAGTCGTCTTTAACCGTGGAGGGAACGAGGATACCTTCATACATAACGGCAATCCCTTCCTTCGTGGGGTTGTTGACGGTTTGCCCAAGTGCCGGAGGGAACTGGTTAGCATCGTTTAGTGCCACATTGTTCAGCATCGTGAGCGTGACATTCTTGTTATTATCCTTGGAATAATCATTCAGTTTCCAAGTCACTTCCGTGGCGGTGGCATTAGCTGTACCCTCGATGCTTGCCGTGCCACTAACGACATTCGCGTTGGGTGAGTCAAAGGTCCATGTGGGGATCACGTTCCAATCCATCAAAGGAGCAGGAGCTTCGGTGTCATCCCCGGCGTAATTCTTAACTATTCTTTCATTTTCAACTTGGCCGAAATCAATCTTGAACAAGCCCTTTGAATCTGCTGGATCGACGACAGAGCGGATGATCATGCCGCTGATGCCGCCCGAATTGTCCTCCATTTCCGCAAACCAAAGATAGTCACCGGCGTTGATTTTTACGGTCACAGTTCGAGGTTGTCCGTCGAGAAGACTTTCTCCAGCGTCGTTCTTTCCTGAATAGTTGCCGGTGTTCGCTTCCGCTGGCTTTTTTGCCCCCTTCACATCATCCGTCCAGATCTTTCCATACCTTCCGGAGTCAGTCGTGCGGCCTTCAAATACCGTCACGTTATATGTTCCAGGGTCAAGGTTGGCTATCCGCATCAGACTTTCGGAGCCTGCGGCATCAGGAGCCCTGTAGAGATAATCGTCTTTGACAACAAAGGGAACTCTGACGCCGTCGTAGACCACTTCCCTGCCTTCTTTCGTAGGGTTGTTGACAGTCATGCCCAGCATGTAGGGCGGCGCGTCTGGGAGTAGTTGCTCAGCCAGAGCTTTATCGTCAAAAATCGTCAGCGTTACATTATTATTTGGATTTGAAGAAATGTCCTTCAGTTTCCATGTGACAGAGGTTCCATCGGCGCTGGCCACACCGGTGATACTAGCAGAATCAGGGACTACGTTTGCATTTGGATCTGCGAAAGTCCAAGTCGGAATTACAGCCCAATCGATCAAGGTAGCGGGAGGTCCTACTTCAGTTCCACCGGCATTCAATAGCGGATTTCCGTCTGCATCCTTGGGTGACCGCTCATTTTCAATTTGGCCGAAATCGATCTTGAATAGACCTCCGTACGATCGAAGCGTTAACTGTGGACTGAGTGCTGCAAGCGCAGCTGCAGCCAGCATCCATTTTGAGTTTTTCATAGTTTTTGGCTAATTTTTGTTAGGGTTTTCCAGCATTTTGTTGGAGGCGAAATATTATTGATAGGAATTGTCTTTTTGACGCTCCGCGATTATGCGTTTGTAAATCAAGAATTGATCAGGTCGTGTTTTTGTGTCGCGGGGGAAGATTCCGCGCAATTGCTCGTACTAGACTCCATCATGGATTTTGTAAATGTTCTGATAGGTTGCTTTATGGTGAAAGGCATAGAAGTGGTTTAAACCTTCACGCAGCTCGATTTGCCTTCGAGTTTTCCATTTTTGTCATAGATCTCCAGATCTTCATGTCCCGGCGAAATGCGCTTGATCCTGTAACCGCCATCGGGGAGGGATGCCTTCCAATTACCCAGCATCTTTCCCCAGTAGGATTGCACAGGATTTGACTCCAATTGCGTTTCCAGCACCTTATTGATGGTCACCACGTTGACCATCGTCCGGAGTCCCTTGACGTTCAGACTCTTGAAGTCCGGCAATCCTGCCTCTTTCCAGACTTGCTTGTGCAACTCATCAGTCTGCTTTTGGGAAGGAGCCGTGAGTTTGGAGTCTAAAAGGTGGATGGTCATATAATCCTGACCTAGGCCCTCTTTGAAGGGAGAAACCTTTTTCGCGAAGCGCCAGCCGATAAAACGGGGATCTTTTGCTGCCACCTTTTGCCAGAATTTAGAGAAAACTGTTTTCTCCATTTTTTCGCAGTTCTCTTCCTTGCCTGGGGTGACTTTCAGATAACCAATCATTGCCTGCGGAAAAGCGGGCTTAGCCTTTGACGGCACGAGGGACATAGTATAATCGGCAAGTTGCCAAACAGTCGACGAGATCTTGGTCCTTGCCTCCTGTGTGCGGCGGAAGAGGCTCCCCAGCTTGTCCTTGCCAAAGAACCCCTCGATCTCCTCCCAATCGTACTCATTGTTGCAATCGCTCAGAGAATCAAAGTACTTGACCGTGATGAAATCGTAACCGGCATCCTTCGGATCAGCGACTTTCCACAAGGCCCAACTGTTGAACTTTCCCTGACGGGCCAGTTCATTGTGAATCTCACGCCACTCCTTTTCGATGGATAAATAGGCATCCTCTTTGCCGGGTTTTACCCGCATGTAATCGATTTTAGCCCAACCGCACGGTCTCTGGGCAGCCTTGGTGCGGGTCGCTAGAGTCGCGGCACCGGCATCGGTTTCGGCCCCCCGCAGCGGGGCACCATTGATGGCAAGAAATCCACCCAAGATGGCCAGCCAAACATGGGCATCCAGTCGTTTCATAGTAATGTGACAGGACATCGGTTTATTGAGGCTCCGCGATTAGGGAGATTTGGCCCGATTGAATCGGGCGAATTTCCATAAAGTTTGCCCGTCTGTGGGCGGTAAGCAAGTGAATTTAGAAACTGGCGACCGACAAACGGTGGGGTGGAGAGTGGGTTGAGGCCGAAAGAGGGAAAAATGGAGGCTGATGGAGGTGTTTTTGGCAATATTGAGACGCGATGGTGAGTACTGATCGTGTTCAAGATCCGTCGGTTATCACGTTCTCGTAGTCTGGCATCGGGTCAGAGTCGATCGGGAATTGGGGGTCCGGCTCCGGGGGATCCGCAGATGGGGGCGGGCGAGCTGGGGCGAACTTCGCAGGCCCGCACCCGAGGTTGAGATAGCGCAGGATCTTCTCGATGACGCTGGGATTATCAATGACCGCGATGATCCCGTAGGGTCAAAAAACTCATGCGGCATCTCGGTAATAGAATATCAAGAGGCCGCCGAGGCGCTCGCGAGTCTGGATGTCCCCTGCCCTTTCACCGATCCGATCCTCGGGCGCTGGAAACAGGATCACATTGCCCTTGCCTTGGTGATTT
>SIBK01000038.1 GCA_009695205.1 Pedosphaera sp.
GACCGATTGCATCAATTGCTTCGGGACAAGCTGATTTCCCAGCAGGATTTCGATCAGGCGGCGGCGGTGCGATCGATGACCGAAGCGGGTCTCAATCTGAAGAGACGGATGCTGAAGGATTCCCGAATCCTCGCACCGTTCGCCGGAATTGTTGGATCGCGACAGATCAGTCCCGGGCAGGTTATTTCGCGCAACACAACGCTGACGTGGCTCGTGGATCTGGACCCGGTGAAAATTGAGGTCCCGGTGCCGGAACGATTCCTCGGTCAAATTCACATTGGTCAGAAGATTCATTTTGGCGTTGCTGCCTATCCGAACGACACGTTCGAAGGGGAGATCTACGTTATTTCCCCACAAATCCAGGCGGAAACCCGAACCGCGCTCGTGAAGGCGCGGGTGCCGAACCCTGGGAAGAAGCTCAAAGGCGGCATGTTTGCCAAGGCGGATCTTACGCTCCGCATGAAGGACGCCGCGGTGCTTATCCCGGAGCCCGCGCTGGTGAATAGTGGCGATTTAGTCACGGTTTTCATCGTGGACACGAACGGCAACGCAGCGGTCAGGCCGGTTACCGTTGGCATGCGCCTGTCGGGAAAGGCTGAAATCCTGAAGGGACTGAACGTCGGGGAAAAAATCGTCGTCGAGGGTGTCCAGAAGCTTCGCCCAGGAGGGGCCGTCCGCCTTGCTCCACCGGAGGCAGCCGCACCCTACTTGAACTGAATCAAGACAACCCAGGCTGGATTCCAGGATTCCGGCGCGCTTTCTTACCATGTTCATTTCTCGAATCAGCATCAAACGGCCGATCCTGGCCACCATGATGAATCTGGCTCTGGTGCTCTTCGGCGCCATCGGTCTTTCACGGCTCCCCGTCCGGGAACTGCCGGATATTGATCCTCCGATCATCAGCATCAGTACCGTGTATCCGGGAGCGAATGCTCAGGTGGTGGAAACCGAAATCACGGAACGGTTGGAAGAAGCGGTGAACAACATTGAGGGTATCAAGACGCTTCGCAGCGAAAGTCGTGAAGGGTCGAGTAGCATCACCATCGAGTTTGATCTTTCCCGCGATATCAATGTCGCCGCCCAGGATGTGCGGGACAGGGTGTCGCGGATCCGCGGAGCGTTGCCGCAGGACATCCGGGAACCGGTCATTTCCAAACAGGATGCCGATGCACAACCAATCCTATGGTTGGCATTGAATAGCGAGCGGTACAGCCCCCTCGAATTGACCCAACTGGCCGAGCGTCAACTCAAACCGCGGTTCCAGGGTATCTCGGGGGTTTCGTCCATCACCATCGGCGGAGAAAAACGTTATGCCATGCGATTGTGGCTCGATTCGAGCAAGATGGCGGCGCATCAGGTGACCGTTCTCGACGTCGCGCGCTCACTCCGGCAGCAAAATATCGAGTTGCCCTCCGGTCGGGTGGAAAACCTCGATCGGGAAATGACCATTCAAACGCGAGGCGAACTCAAGACACCGGCGGAATTCAATGAGCTCGTGATCCGCACGGACGGCACGGCGCTGGTGCGGCTTCGGGATATTGGCCGGGCGGAGGAAGGGGCCGAGGACTATCGAACGCGGGCTCGTTCGATGGGTAAGCCGTGCATTTTTCTAGGAATCGTCAAGCAAGCGAAAGCCAACACGGTGACGGTTGCTCAATCCGTAAAACGGGAGATGGAGGCGGTCCGCCCCTCGTTGCCTCCGGGATGCGATCTTTTCGTGGGATACGATGCCAGCACCTATGTCGAAATGGCGATTGGCGAGGTCTGGCAGACGCTCGGTATAGCGTTCGTGCTCGTCGTCTTGATCATCTTCGTCTTCCTGAGAAATTTCCGATCCACCTTCATTCCTGCCGTTGCCATTCCCGTGTCCCTGATAGGAACGTTTGCGATACTCTACGCCCTGGGATATTCGGTGAATATTCTCACGATGCTTGCCCTCGTGTTGAGCATTGGCGTGGTCGTCGATGACGCGATCGTCGTTCTGGAAGCCATTTACCGGCATATCGAAGAAGGCATGAAGCCGTTGGAAGCTTCGTATAAGGCCATGGAGGAGATTAGTTTTGCGGTGATCGCCATCACCGTGTCGTTGGTGGCCGTTTTTGCGCCTCTTGCATTTCAGAAGAGCAGCACGGGACGCCTCTTCATCGAGTTCGCTGTGGCGGTTTCGGGTTCTGTGATCATCTCCGCATTTGTGGCCCTGACGCTTTCGCCAGCGATGGCCGCGCGGATCTTGCGGCCGATTCAAACCCACCGGCCCCGTGGCATTTTCTATGTGTTCGAGGCAGTGCTCGGGGCGTTGAGCCGATTCTACGAACGTTCCCTGGGATGGTCCCTGCGTCATCGCAGGATCGTCGGTTGCGCGACTCTGGCCACATTGGCTGTCATGGTCATGGCCTATCTTGGATTGGAGCAGGACTTCCTGCCACAGGAGGACAAGAGTCGGATGTTCTGTATGGTCGTGACGCCTAACGGCTCGACGAGCGAATTCACGGACCGGCAGTTGCGCAAGGCAGAGAAGATCATTGCCGCATCGCCGGATGTGAAGAACTACGGGGCAATGGTGGCGCCAGGATTCAGTGGGCCGGGTCAGGCGAGTTTTGGGATCGTTTTTGTGACGTTTAAGGACCGCGCCGAGCGAACCCGGACGGTGCAGGAGCTTGTCAATGGCCCGGGCGGAATCAGTCAGCAGTTCTTCGATGGAGTGGAAGGTGGCTTCGCGATGGCCAGCTTGCCGAAGGCGATCGAAGTGAGCTTCCGCGATTCACCCTTCGAGCTAATCCTTCAGAGCCAGGACCTTGAACAACTTGACAAGGTGTCCAATGACTTCGCGAACAAGATTCGAGGGATGAACAATCTGAAAAATGTTCGGGTTTCCTACGAAGTTAACAAACCGGAATTGCGGGTCAGCATCGACCGCTCCCGCGCGGCCTCTTTGGGCGTGAGCATTGAGGATATTTCGCGAACGATGCAGATCCTGTTTGGCGGGCTCGACCTCAGCCGGATCAAGGTGAGCGGGAAGGAGTATCTGGTCATGGCGCAACTGGAACGACAATCCCGTCTCATACCGCAGGATCTGGATAAAATTTTCGTCCGAAACAGCCGAGGAGAGTTGATCCAATTGAGCAGTCTGGTCAATCGAACCCAGGGTGCCGCTCCAAACGCGATCAATCACTTCGGCCGACTCCGGTGCGCGAGCATTACCGCCTCGCCCGGCAACGTGCCAATCGGGACCGTAGTTAAACAGGTGCAGGAACTGGTTAAGCGGGATCTGCCCCCAGGGTTTCTCTATTCTTGGGGCGGAGACGCCCGAAACCTCCAGGATACAAGCTCCGAAATCTGGTGGATGCTGGGATTGGCGATGGTGATCGTGTACATGACATTGGCAGCACAGTTCGAGAGTTTGGTACATCCCATCACCGTCATGCTGGCTCTGCCGCTCGCCGCGGTGGGTGCTTTCGGACTGCTGTGGTTGCTTAGCTGGATGGGTCGGGTCGGGATAATTCGGCCGTTGCCAGCGATGAACATCAATCTGTTCAGTCAGATCGGCCTTGTCCTCCTGGTTGGACTCGTTACCAAAAATTCGATCCTGCTGGTTGAATACGCCGCGCAGCAGACCCGGAAGGGGATTGACTGTCGCAAGGCGATGATCGAGGCGGGTCGTGTCCGCCTGCGGCCAATTCTCATGACGGCGTTTTCCACCATCGCTGGAATCCTGCCGATCGCCATTGGTTTCGGAGCAGGCGCGGAAAGCCGTCGTCCGATGGGTATTGCCGTCGTTGGCGGAATGTTGACGAGCACTTTCCTTACGCTTTACGTGATTCCGACTGTTTACACGGTTTTAAGCGATCTGGCGACGTGGGCCCATGCGCACGCACACGGTCGGGCCGTTCCCGACCCGATGACCTTGTCGGAAGTTCCTTCAAAGTAGGGCTGGGTTGGCAAGTTAGGGGCGGACAGAGGATTTGCAGGCCGCGCTTATTTTCCTATCGTGAGGTGCCATGACTTTCGACTGGATCACAAGTGCAGACGCCTGGGTGAGTTTGTTTACCCTGACGTTTCTCGAGATCGTACTTGGGATCGACAATCTCATCTTCATTTCGATTCTCTCCGGCAAGCTTCCTGAGGCGCAACGGCCTCGAGCCCGCCAAGTCGGGCTCGCGCTCGCGCTGGTCACGCGGGTCCTTTTGCTGTGCTCCCTCGCGTGGGTGATGCGCCTTGACGAGCCGTTCTGGCATGTGAACCTGTTCGGACTACAGCTGCCGGGATCCGCCAAGGAGCTTATTTTATTCTTCGGAGGGTTGTTCCTGCTGGGCAAGAGTGTGTGGGAGATTCATGAAAAAATTGAAGGCCATCAAGAGGGAGCGAAGTCACCCGTGGCCGCGAGCTTCGCCAACATTGTTGTTCAGATCATCCTTCTCGACATCATTTTCTCGCTGGATTCGGTGATCACCGCCGTTGGCATGGCCTCGCAACTGGCGATCATGATCATTGCAGTCATTGTTTCGGTCGTCATCATGCTCGTATTTGTCAACGCAATCTCCTCCTTCGTTGATCGACATCCCACCATCAAGATGCTGGCTCTCAGTTTTCTTATCCTGATCGGTACGCTCCTGTTGGCCGAATCATTTCATCAACATATCGCCAAGGGTTACGTGTATTTTGCGATGGCCTTCTCCTTCGGCGTGGAATGCCTCAATATTCGTGTCCGCGGACACCGACCTTAAAGCTGGATTCGCATCGCCTAGTCTTCACCCCGATCTTCGACCGGGGGGGGTGACTCCCCGGACTCCACTCGCTGAGTGTGGACCGAGCGCATCCCCGGGGTGGTCACTCCAGCCTGCCGTGGCGCCAATTCAGCGGTTCCCCGTGAGCCGGCGATGCTGACCGGCAAGCACGCTTTCTCAGGGGCGCTTCGCATCGGTGACTCTTCCCGCCGCCGATGAGGACACCGAGGAACCTGCACTCGATCTCAAACTCCGGGGAAATAGGAACAAATCGCTCGCCGCGGGAGGCACACTACGCTTTTCTCTCCGCATGCAGACCGTCGCCGTCCTCGGGGCCTCCACCGACCGCACCAAGTTCGGCAACAAAGCCGTCCGCGCATTTCTCAGGAAAGGGTGCACTGTTTTTCCGATCAACCCGAAGGAATCCAGCATCGAAGGCCTTTTCGTCTATAAGAACATCAGCGAGTTGCCCGTGCGGCCCGGAATTGTCACGGCATATCTTCCGCCCCCGGTTGTCCTCAAAGTGCTTCCGGAGATCGCCCGGAAGGGTTGCGACGAACTCTGGCTCAATCCGGGAACCGATTCACCGGAAGTTGTGGCCGCCGCCGAACAGCTGGGGCTGAAGGTGATCCAGGCATGCAGCATTGTCGGTGCCGGCATGTCTCCCGCGGATTTGTAGTCTGAAATTCCATGCAACCAGATGTGGTCAACGGCACGGTTCGGTCGGTACCGTCTCAGGCATGCGTTTTCTGACCGGCATCCAGCCGAGCGGCGCCCTGCATCTGGGTAACTATTTCGGGGCGATGCTCCCCGCCATTCAGCTCCAGGAACAGGGCGAGGCCTACTACTTCATCGCAAACTATCACTCGATGACCTCGGTGACCGACCCCGAGGCGCGGCGACAGTTTACCCGCGATGTAGGCCTGGATTTCCTCGCGTGCGGTCTCGATCCGAAGCGCTGTGTCTTCTGGCGACAATCCGACACGCCCGCCCACACCGAATTGGCGTGGTTGCTGAGCACCGTCACCCCCATGGGACTGCTCAAACGCTGCCACAGCTACAAAGACAAACTCGCACGGCTGGCCGATGGCGACGAAGGAGCCGTCAATCACGGCCTTTTTGCCTATCCGGTGCTGATGGCTGCCGACATCCTGATGTACGACGCCAACGTCGTTCCGGTGGGCCGTGACCAGAAACAGCACTTGGAGGTCACCCGCGACATCGCCATTAAGTTTAACGAAACCTACGGACAAACCTTTGTTCTGCCGGAGCCGCGGATCCGCGACGAGGTGGCGATAGTGCCGGGGCTCGATGGTCAAAAAATGAGCAAAAGCTATGACAACACAATCGAGCTTTTCGGGGAAGAAAAGGCGATCCGAAAGAAGATCATGAGCTTGGTGATGGACAGCCGCTCACCGGCAGAACCCAAACCGGATGCAAATAAGAACCTGGCGATTCAGCTCCTTCATTTAGTGGCACCAACTGCCGTAGCAACGGATTTTGAGGATCGACTCCGGGCGGGCGGACTCGGGTATGGGGATCTCAAGAAAGCTCTGTTCGAGCATTACTGGAACTTTTTCGCGCGAGCACGGCAAAATCGGGCGGAGCTAGCAGCCCATCCCGACCATGTGGAACAGATTCTCCAGGACGGTGCACAGCGGGCACGGGAGGTGGGACACGTTGTCATGAAGCGTGCCCGTCGCGCGTGCGGACTCGATTGACCGGGAAGCAGATGTCCCCTGCCCTGCACGTAAACGAAATCCTCCCCGGGATTTTTAGCTGGTCTGCGTACTCGGCGGAGCATCGGTGCGAACTCACCTCACAGGCTGTCCGCAATGACCTCGATTTCCTCCTGTTCGATCCTCTACCAGTTTCCGCGGAGATTCTAGACGGGTTCCGGCCAATTCCCCCCTCCGCGGTGGTCTTAACAAACGACAACCATGAGCGAGCCGCGGTTGAGTGGAAGGAGCGGTTTAAGATTCCGGTTTACGGCCCAGCCGGGTCCCGCATGCAAATCCGCGGCTTGCGCGAAGTTCACTCTGGCAGTTCCCCATTTTCCGGATGGGAAGTTCAGTCACTGGCGGGCGGGGCGCCGAATGAATTGGCGTGGCTGCTACCTGAACGGTCGCTGGCCGTCTTCGGTGACGCCGTCGTGAATCTTCGCGATCGGCAACTGGAGTTGCTGCCTGCAAAATACTGCGAGAATTCAGTCTGTCTTCGGGAATCAATAGCGCACTTCATACGCCGCCCTTTCGAGCATGCTGTGTTTGCCCACGGCACTCCTCTGTTGGCCGCTGCCGCCGCAAAAATATCCAAATTGATTGCCTGAAGTACCCCTTTTTGTGAGCTTTGTGTCCGGCAAATCTCGGGCGTTGCATGGGAAGCCTCACACAAAGAGCGCGAAGAAAGCAGCCAGCTTGTGATGGCAAATGGTACCCGGGCGCATCCCGATATTGTAGGTTCTCTCCTGGGGGAGCGATGAGGTGAGGGCGGGCGTCTTATTTTTCCAAAATGAGAACTGCTGGCGCCACGCTGACCGACTTTGACATTCAAGTTGCCCTGGAATAAAAAGCCCCTCGAATGAACCCTTGTTACGGTATCCGACCTTCCATCCTGATAATCCTGTTGATCTTGTCTCAACACTTTTCCTTGCCTGCTGCGGACGACTATCAGCCTGGCCCCGACTCAAAAGAGCAACCCGGCGTGCCCAAGGGCGAGGTGATGAAGTTCAAGTTTGAGAACAGCAAGTTCTTTCCCGGCACGGCGCGCAATTATTGGGTGTACGTGCCAAAACAGTACGATCCAGACATTCCCGCTTGTGTCTATGTGAATCAGGATGGCGTTCAAAACAATGCGCCAGTTGTCTTCGACAATCTCATCCACAAAAAAGAAATGCCAGTGACCATCGGCGTCTTCATCATGCACGGGCGCGTTAAAGCGTCGTCCACGAACGCGCTCGACCGATTCAATCGCAGTTACGAATACGACGGACTCGGCGACAGCTACGCGCGCTTCGTGCTCGAAGAAATTCTTCCTGAAGTCGAGAAAAAGACCGCTGCGGATGGTCGCCCAATTCGCTTATCAAAGAATGGCAACGATCGCGCCATCGGCGGCTCGAGCAGCGGCGCGATTTGCGCGTTCACGGCCGCCTGGGAGCGGCCCGATGCCTTCAGCCGCGTGTTCAGCACGATTGGCACTTTCGTCGGCCTGCGCGGCGGCAATGTTTACCCAACACTCATCCGCAAGTTTGAGCCCAAGGCCATCTGCGTCTTTCTCCAGGAGGGCAGCGGCGACCAAAACATTTATGGCGGTGACTGGTGGATGGCGAATCAGGAAATGGAGCGCGCTTTGACGTTCGCCGGCTACGAGATTCATCACGTCTGGGGCGATGGCGGTCACAATGGGAAGCACGCCACCGCCATTTTCCCCGACGCGCTGCGCTGGCTTTGGAAGGATTGGCCCGCGCCGGTAAGAGCCGGCGCAGGTTCACCACAACTCACAGACATTCTTGTGCCCGGCGAGGGTTGGCAACTCGTCGCCGAAGGTTACAAATTCACCGAAGGCCCGGCCGTCAACGCAAAGGGCGAAGTGTTCTTCACGACATTCCGAACAGCCGCATCCACAAAATCGGTCTTGATGGCACGGTGTCGGTTTTTGTCGAACAGACCCGCGGCGGGAGTGGCCAGGCATTCGGACCGGATGGCCGTCTTTACACAATTACGGGCGGCGACGAGAAAGTTCTCTCGTGCGATGCCAAGGGCAAAGCAACTGTCGTCGCGGAAGGATTTCGCTGCAATGACATCGTCGTCGCGCGCAACGGTGACATGTACGTCACTCACCCGAACTGGACCGGCATGAACACGAACACCAGCCGGGTCTGGCTCATCAAGCCCGACGGAACAACGAAGGAGATAGACAGCGGGCTGCGCTTCTCCAACGGCGTCACGCTCTCACCGGATCAATCCCTGCTCTACGTCGCTGACAGCCGTTCGCACTGCGTATACAGCTACCAAATCCAGCCCGACGGCTCGCTCGCCCACAAACAGCTATACTATCATCTCCACGTGCCCGACACCGCGGACGACAGCGGCACCGACGGCATGAAAGTGGATCGCGATGGCCGCCTTTACGTTGCCACGCGGATGGGAATTCAAGTTTGCGATCAGGCGGGCCGCGTGAACTGCATCCTCCCGACACCGAACGGAAGAATCGCAAACCTCTGCTTTGGCGGAGAGAACTTCGACACACTCTTCGCCATGTGCGGTGACAAAGTCTTCAAGCGTCGATTCAAGGTCAAAGGCGCGCAGGCCTGGGATGCGCCGAACAAACCCGCCTTGCCAAACCTTTGAACCATGAACCGTTCATGGATCGAGGATTGCGCGGACTGCCGTCCGCGACTACGCCATTTCTCGTAGTCGCGTTCGGCAGAACGCGCTCATTTCTCCGCCAAAAGTTGTCATCATGGGAATATTCGGACGTTGGGTTCGTAATCACCGTTTGCGCGGACTGCCGTCCGCGACTACGACGGTCCGGTTCATGGAGGGAAAGGGACCCGTGAAGCGCTGTTTGCACGAGCTCGAATCACCCGCCGCAAGAGACCGCTTGCCCCGTAATGAGACGATGATTCCTCCGGCTCCAACGCACGATCATAGACAGCGATCTCGTCCATCTTGCCTTCGAGGTTCGCAAGGCCGTCACAACGCCCACCGATGAACAAGGATTTCTCACCCAAAGCCAGGGTGATGTCTGCTTCACCACTGATTTCCGGCGTCGCGCCACCGTTCAAATAGACGGCGACCTTCCTCCCGTCTCGGACGAGCACAACGTGGTGCCACTTTCGCCAGGCGAGATCCGTGGAGCCTCGGAGCACCGTGTTGTGCTCGTTTCCGTTGAAGAAAAAGAGTTTTCCATCACGCTCCGGCGGAAGTGAACCGCCGATCCCAAGATGATCGCCGGCAGCTGTGGCATCGCCATTCGAACCACGGGACACCAAGTAGCCCGTGACCGGACGCGCGCGATTCGTGAGGCCGTTCCAAAACCAGAACTCAACCGAGTAGGTGGCTCCAATCTGAGGCAGTGTTGCCCGCAAGCGGCCACCCGCGAAGTGCACGGCCCTGTTAATCTGATCGCCACTGAATGCGTTGGGAGTCTCCGGCTGTGCTGGGTGGAACCCGACCGTGCTCGAAGCGCCCGGCAGGTAGAGCGCAACGCCGTCTTCGAAAACGGCCTCCCGATTGTTCCCGGTCGCATCATGCGCGACCGGGAGGCTGCTCTCATTCAGACGCCAATACGCCAAGGGCTTCGAGTCGAGTACTTTTCGCGTATACGGACCCAGGGGTTCTGCCATCGGGCGGCGTGGCTTTCCGGAAACTTCCTCGAGCAGACCGAGCAAGGTCTCCACAATGCGCGGTTCCGCCTGCACCTCCAGTCCTGCTGTTCGGGCGGGCCACGTTGTATACCCACCGAGCGTATGCTGCTCAGGCGGTGGAATATAACCCTCCGCACCGTTGGCAAGCGCGATATTGAAGGACGAGAGGAACGGACTCTGCGCCTTCAACTTGAGGCCCGTGATTGCAAACACCTCATTGGGCAGCGCCGCGATTCCGAGGTCACCAATCCGCAACGCCTGGAGCTTCAACTCGGTGCGCGGACGTTGATGAAGATAGAGAGATTCGAGTGCGTAGATCTCCGGTTGGGTGGCGGGCAGCCGGTTTCCCAGGCTTTGTGAGATGCTGCGGGCCCAAACGAGACGGGGCTCATCGGGTGCGCGATAGTTTAAGGCCAGGGTCCGTTCTGCCATCTGGAGCGGCACCCAATCGTGAAATTCAATACCGTGCCAGACCTTCGCCACTCGCTCTGAAATCCCCTTGCTATAGGCATCGTAACCAATGTCTGCCGCCGGTGCGCCGTAATCCATCCACATCAAATCACCGCTCGTGCCCTGCGAAAGGATGGCGACGAACGGGTTGGTTATCGTGCCCTGTGGATGGCCTGCCACACTCGCTCCCACGAGGCCCGCCACCGCGGTGCAGAATCGCCCGTAGTAATCGGCCGAAAGCAGCGGCGAACCATAGTAATGCTGAGAGTAGTTCGCCAGCAACGCCAACGGGCGCCCATCCAGGGACTTGAGGGCAAGCACCGAAAGCCCCGGATCCACGGGACCGGAAGGCCCCACAGCGTCCGGACTTTGATAGCCCGGATGCATATGCGCCCGCACATTCTGGTTGGCAAATGGGTCGGTGAGCAATCGATCCGGACGCCGAATCCAACGGCGGTTAAATGTGTGATCCCAATCTTCAATAGCTCCCCAACCGATCCGGGCGGGTTGCAGGTTCTGCACCGCGCCGATGATCGCTTCGGTAATTCTTGGCGCCAGGTAGGTCGCGTAGTTTGTGTCCGCGCGGCTGCCAAGGCAACCCATCGCCGACGGCGCCGAATGGGTATGGGTGGCGGAGACCAACATTTTGTCGGTGGGGATCCCCGTCACACGGTTCGCCTCCTGTTTAGCACGATCAATGAGATCTCGAGGTACCATGCATGTGTCCACGACGGCGAGGACGAGACGTGTTGAGCCGTCGTCCAAGGCGAGCGCCCGGACAAAAAGCGGGTCGGCGGCGTTGGTGGCCGAACGCTCCGTAAACATGGCATTGACGAGCACCGGATAGTTCGTCGGCGTAATGTCCACTCGATGTGCGCCGGCACGAAAAACCCGGCTCTCGGCAGCCTGTGCAACCGCTGCAGCGATCACGAGCAATCCAAGGAGAACGGACTGGAAGCCAACCGCGGACCGGATTCTCAAGAAGGGTAACTGTGTTGTCATAGGGTTGCCGACCCAGGCAGGAGCCGCTCTGGGTAATTCATTGTGTGAGGACATTCTGCAGACCCGCGGCAACAAGAGCAATGCGGACATTCCACTGCCTCATCGGGCGGGAGATTCCAACGGCAAGCCCGCGTCATCGATTGCCCGATGCAACAGATCCGTGAGGCCGAGTTCCCGAGCCCATTCACCGAGGTAGGCGCGATCCAGCGCTGTGCCTTGCACTTTGAGGACACCCAATACGTCATTCCACTGGCGGTCAGAAACACCGCCACTGTTCTGATACCATTGCAACTTCGCCAGGATAGTGTCCTCCGGCGAGGCGACGTGGATCAAAGTTGGGTCGCCCAGGCTGAGCTGTTTACTTGTGCGGCGAGAGAATTGACTGCGTCCAAACGCGTCCGCTTTGAAGACGAAAATATCCACCTTCACCACCGTATCGAGGTGAATGACATTGAAGCTGCGGCGGTCGGCCACGGCGGCAGCGATGGCCTGAGAATCCGCGTAGAACTCGAATCCGAGTGCAGCTAGAAATGGGTCAACATGCGTGGGCAGCATGGCTGCCACGAAGTCGATGTCGCGCGTCGAACGAGCTTCTCCGTATAGCGCGCTGGCGACCGAGCCGCCCAGAAAATAGCGAATGCCCCCCACATCGAAGACAGTGGCCACTTTGCGTGTCACTTGAAAAATCTCGGAAGGAGCCGGATCCATAGGACCAATCACGCGGCAACCCAATGGGGTCCGTAGGCGGCCAAAGCTAAATCCGGCCCCAGCCAAAGATCCGCAAACCGACGGCGAAGGACCCCAGGCAGGTCCAGAGGAAAGCGCTCCCGCAACCCTGCCATAAGCAACTCTTTCACGGAGTGATTGCTGTCCTCGACCATGCCCAGTTTACGCCAAGGAGGAGCCCGCCGTAGCAGTTCGATCAGCACCTGCTCGGCTTCGAAACTCGTGTCAGGAGATTGTGTCTTCATGACTCCACCCTCGCAACTCCGTCTCAGTACTTCGCAACCGAGTGATCGATTTCATCGCTCCATGCACTGATGCCACCCTTGACGCTCTTGACGTATTTATAGCCCTGCTGCCTGAGGAACTCGAGGGCCTTCAAGGAGCGTTTGCCCGACTTGCAGTGGATGTAAATCTGCTGGTTCGGATCGAGACGCGTAAACGTCTGCGGGAGTGAACCCAGGGGGAAAAGCTCCACACCCTTCACCCGCGCAATTTCGTATTCATCTGGATCACGAACATCGATCACCTTGATGCCAAGCGCAGGCAACTCCATTGCCTTCTTCATGTCCTGCACCGTCACCTCGTCTGGGTGCGTCCCAGAACCGACAGGCTCCGGCACCACGCCGCAGAATTGCTCGTAGTCGACCAGCTGATGAATCGTCGGATGATCGCCGCATATAGGACATTGCGGATCCCGTCGGAGCTTGAGCTCGCGGAATTTCATGTCCAGGGCATTGAACAGGACAAGGCGGTTCACGAGCGTCTGCCCCTTGCCGAGGATCAGCTTGAGGATTTCGGTTGCCTGGATGCAGCCAATGATTCCCGGCAGGACTCCAAGGACACCCCCCTCCGCGCAGCTGGGAACCATGCCGGGCGGTGGCGGCTCGGGATAAAGGCATCGATAGCACGGTCCACCGAGATGGGGCGCAAACACACTGGCCTGACCTTCGAAGCGAAAGATCGAGCCATAGACATTCGGCTTCTTCAGCAAGACGCACGCATCATTTGTCAGATACCGCGTCGGAAAATTGTCCGTACCGTCCACGATCACATCAAAGGGGCGGATCAACTCGAGTGCGTTTTCACTGCTGATGCGGGTGTTGTAGAGGACGACGTCGGTATGGGGGTTGATTCCCGCAAGGGTTTCCTTTGCAGAAACTGCCTTTGGCCGACCGACGTCCGACTCGGTGTGGAGAATCTGCCGCTGGAGATTGGAGAAATCCACGACATCAAAATCCACGATGCCGATTTTTCCGACCCCCGCCGCCGCAAGGTACATGGCGATGGGAGAACCCAAACCTCCAGCGCCAATGCAGAGGACACTCGCGTTCCGAATCTTCCGTTGGCCAGCCATGCCGACTTCAGGGAGGATTAAGTGCCGTGAGTAGCGGCGGATTTCCTCATTCGTCAATTCAGTCATGGCCAAGGCTAAAACGTGAGTGGGACCAGGCAAGAGAAGTTTCTGGTAGCGCGTGAGCATCGCGTTTTTTTCGATTAATTCCCTCCGATGCACCCAGCGAGGGATGAATTTCAATCTGGAAATTGGCGGACATGCGGCGGCGCAGCATGAGTCTGGGACAAAAAAAAGCGCCCCGGTTTGGGACGCTTGAGAGAGAACGGAAAATTACTTCGTCCCTAGGATCGCATCCTTGGCCGCTTTGGCCACGCGGAACTTAACGACCTTCTTGGCGGGGATCTTGATTTCCGCGCCAGTGGCGGGGTTGCGGCCAATGCGGGCCTTGCGATTTACGAGGACAAGTTTGCCGATACCGGGAAACGTGAAGGTATTCTTAGCGTTCTTGTAGGCCAGTGCGGCGAGCTCTTCGAGCACGAGACCGGCTTGTTTCTTGCTGATTTCCGCCTTTTCCGCGATAGCGGTGGCGACCTGAGACTTCGTGAGGGCTTTAGCCATAGTAGTTATTGTGTGTGTGATGTGAAACTTCGGGCAGTGTTGCCGAAAAGTGGGTCCATTTAATCAAGCGAAAGGATGTCAGCAAGGGAAAACCATGAAAACAGCCGAAAAACACACAACTCCTTTGCCGAACAAGTCCATATTCGCCCATATTTAAGCCAAGGAGCACTTGCTTTCCTGTAAAAGGCTCCGCAATCTCCGACCCCTTTCCGGGAAAACCCCGGAGGGATTTCATATATATTTGCTGCCATGAGCGAGCCTCTCGACATCGGTCTCGACCTCGATAAAATTTTCTTGCCCCAGTGGGCTCAACAGCCGCCAGACGCCGCTTCCCGGAAGTACGAAAACTTCAAAGGAGACGAGGGCCGTCACAGTGATCGCGGTGCGAGTCCCCGCGGTGACCGGCGAGGACCGCCTCGTCCTGGTGGCGGCGGGGGCGGTTTCCGAGGCGGGCCGCGCGGGCCCGGGGGACCCGGGGGACCCGGCGGGCCCGGCGGGCCTCGCCCGGATCGCCGAGACCGACCCCCAGGAGGTGCATCGAGCGCACCCGGACTAACGTGGGAGGCAGGCAGGCCAAGCAATCAGGGGGGTGGGCCTCGACGCGATGACCCCTTCGAGAGTCTTCCGTGCGTGGAGGTGGATATTCGGCCTGAACCGAACGGAGCCGCCTCGCTTGCCCGCCAGATCAAATTGAGCGGGCGAGCCTACCCGTTATTTGAGGTCGCGGGACTCGTCATGCAAAAGCCAGATCGCTACGAAGTCACGTTGAAGACCGTGCGGGGCAAGGACGGCCCGATCGCTCAGCCCCTTTTCGAGTGCAGCCTCGACGAATCTGTGTGGCTGTCCGAAGCAGATGCCGTAAAGCACGTGCTGAAAAAGCATTTCGACACGTTCTACCAGATCGACAAGCAACCCTGTGATCCGCCCAAAGGCGTCTGGACGCTCGTCGCCCAGTGCGGGATCACGGGCGAGGTGCTCGGCCCGCCTAACTTCCACGGCTATCAGGAGAAACTCCGCAAGATCCATCAGGAGCGGTTCTTTCGGATGCCATTTGAGGCCTACAAAGCAAAAGTTCGCTTCGTGAAGGATGAAGCGGTGGTGAAGCAATGGATGGAGAGCCAGAGCTCCAAAATGGAATACACGACCCTCAATGTCCCCGAGCCCAAGAAACTAGCTTCTCTCGACGAGGTGGAATCTCATTTTAAAGAGGTCCACTGCTCTGCCGTCATTCGTTCTGTCAATTCGTGGACCGTGAAATCTGGGGAGAACCGGCCTCCTCTGCCCAACCCACTGCTGACCCTGATTCGGCTCTCGGTCGACAAGGAGAAGCGTTTCCCACTGCGAACGGCTACCGCCCTGAGTGGGCAGTTCGCTAATGCCGGGTTGCACTTTTTCAAACGAGATAAGGTGGTCGTTCATGTGTCGGTAGCCAGGCCGACCTTTCTCGATACCGAGGCCAATCCGGTCAAGGAGGGGATCAAACAGATTATCGATTTCATCCAGGCACATCCCAAGTCCACTCGCCGACAGCTCACCGATGCGCTCGCTCCGGCTGTTGCGGCTGCTCCGGCTGCTCCGGCTGCTCCTTCGGCGACCGGTGAACCTGTAGCAGCGACGGCCGCAGGCGAGACGGCGGCGGAATCAGCACCCGGCGCCAGTGCTCCCGTAACCGCTCCGGTACATTCCGTACTGGGTGGGGACCTGCATTGGTTGATCCATCAGGGGCACGTGATCGAGTTCGCGAACGGCGTTCTGGAGTGCGCTAGAAAACCCGCCCCAAAACCGGAGCCGGCTCCGAGGCAACCCAAGGTTGCAAAGCCCTCTGGAAGTGACGACGTGCCGAAGGGCTTCCGTCGATCAATCGGACTACTGCTGCTTCCCGCTCCTCAGCCAATGTTGGTCGGCGACTAGGTATCCGTACGGTTGTGCTCTCTTGCGGAGGGACGCGGGTTGCGGGGAATTCTCCGCACCCGCAGCTCTCTTAAAGCTCGACTGTTGCCAACGTGCCCCGAAGTTCTCTGCCTGCCTGGCGTTCATCCCACGGAAAACCGGGGCGCCCGCCAACATTCCGATTTGAAAGCTGACACCCCGGGTCGGAACCGCGAGACTCGCTCCCTGTGAATCGGATCGTAAAACGTTTTGCCGACTTGAAGACGTCGGGCCGGAAAGGTCTGATCATCTACATCGGGGCTGGCGATCCCAATCTCGAAGCCACACGACAGTTGGCGCTCGCATTCGACAAGGCGGGCGTGGATGTTCTCGAACTCGGGGTGCCATTCAGTGATCCACTTGCTGATGGACTGGTCAACCAGCTCGCAGCCCAGCGCGGACTTGAATCGGGCACGACGACGCCCGGCGTCCTCGCCACCGTCGAATCCATTCGCCGAGAGTCCCAAATCCCTATCGTTCTCTACCTTTACTACAATCTCCTCCACCGCATGGGTGTTGATCAATTTATAGAAAAGGCCGCAGCGGCCGGTGTCGACGGAATCTTGGTGCTCGACCTGCCGCCGGAAGAATCGGACCAGTATGGACAGTGGATGACCCGTGCCGGACTGTGCGCCATCTGGCTGGTCGCTCCCACCACCCCCGAGGATCGCATCGCCCTGATTACCCGGCGGGCACAGGGATTCATTTACTACGTTTCGCGCGAGGGCGTAACCGGCATGCAAAGCCGGGTGAGTGAAACCATCGGGCTGATGACCGCGCGGATCCGCGCCCATACGGTCATCCCCATCGCAGTCGGCTTTGGGATATCGAATGCGGAGCAGGCGCGAACCGTGGCTGCCAGTGCCGAGGCCATCGTCGTTGGCAGCGCAGTGGTGAATCGTATTGCCAAGCTGGGCAAATCCGCCGAACTCGTTCCCCAGGTGTCTTCCTTCGTGCGCGAACTTTCGCAAGCGATCAAAGCATGAGCCCAACCGCCAAACTCAGATCATTTCTGCCGTCCAAGCCCAAGCCCAAATCCAAGCCCAAGGGCAAATCCAAATCGCCGATGAAGTTGGCGTCGACTGAAAAGCCGAGAGCGAAGTCCAAACGTCCCGCGTCAGGTAGCGACCGGTTCGTGATCATTATGGCGGGTGGGCGCGGCGAACGGTTCTGGCCTGTGAGCCGTGAGAAGACGCCAAAACAGTTGATCAAACTGCTTGGCAACAAGTCGTTTCTTCAAGAGGCCGTGGAACGGGTTCTGCCGGTGGTTCCGTTGAAAAACGTGCTCATAATCACCAACCAAGCCCAGGCCCCAGAAGTCCGTAGGCAGCTGCCAAAGCTGCCAAAGGAGAACGTGATTGCGGAACCGGTTGGGCGCGACACCTGCGCTGCGGTAACTCTGGGAGCCGCCATCGTAGGTGCGCGATCGACGACGGCCGTGATGGCCGTCCTACCCGCGGATCACGTGATTCCAGATGCCCGTAAATTCCAGCAAACCCTTTCGGACGCATTGGATCTTGCCGCCCGGGGGCAGGTAATTGTGACCATCGGAATCAAGCCTACAGGGCCTGAGACCGGGTATGGCTACATCCGGCACGACCTGCAGGAACTGCCGGCGCCTGCGGGAGTGAAAAAGTACCGGACTGTTTTCCACAAAGTGGAGAAGTTTGTGGAAAAACCAGTGCTCGAAAAGGCTTTGGAGTATGTGCATGCCGGCAATTATCGATGGAACGCCGGGATGTTTGTCTGGTCGTTCGTTACCATCACGAACGGCCTCGAAAAACATCAACCCGAGATGCGTGCCGCCTGCCAGCGATGGTTTGAAGCCGCGACGAAGGGACGCCTCGCGACGGTAATCGCGAGGGAGTATCCGGAGATCCGCAAGATCAGCATCGATTTTGCCTTGATGGAGCATGCCCAAAACGTCGTCGTGGCAGACGGCAGCTTCGAATGGGATGACCTCGGCGCATGGCCTGCTCTCGCTCGCCATGTGAAACAGGACGCGGAGGGAAATGCGGCTGTCGGCGATTTTCTTCACGTCGACGCAGCTCGCAATGTGATTTTCGATGCGAGAACGAAGCACCGCACACCCATCTGTGTGATCGGTCTCCAAGACTCCGTGATTGTGCAAACGGACGACGCGACGTTGGTGGCCCACAAATCTCAGTCGCAAAATATCAAGGAACTCGTCCGGCGCATGTCTGAATCGAGCGTATACAGGCATTTAGTCTGACCCGTTTTTCCCTAGGCTGAAGCTCCATACCGGCCACAACCATTTCGTTCGGCGTTGAAACGTCTGGAAGGGATGACGCCTGCGACTTTGGTTGACCCTCATTTTTCCGTCATGGTGACGGGATCAACGCCGACCCGCAGACACCATTGGCGGTAGGCGAGCGGTGAGATTTCGCTCGGCTTGATCTCACTTCGGCCGCCCCAAAAAACATTGGTGTAGTGGATTGCGATCCCGACCTCAGCGAGATGGCGGTCAATGGCGTCCTTGTGAGCGAGCACCGTACCCTTGTCGGTGCCGTGCGCGACGCCCATGACATTGACGTTGTGAAACTCCGGTCCTCCCTCCCGCCAGTAGGCGTGGGTCATGATGTGATGGCGTCCGACTTCCCGCCCGGCGGCAATCTCCTGGCCCGGAGAAACCGCCCAGTGGAACAGCGCATTGAACTTTGTGACGCGCTCACCATCAGCGAGTGGCTTGACGTGCTCCAGGAACGTACTAAATCGGCCGATGATTTTTCGCCGGCTGAGGTCCTCGGCTATTTCGCAAAATTCTTCATCCGATACCCCGGCCTCCACGGCCCGTGGCCCCCACAGATCACGCACAATTTCCCCAGTGGCGAATTCCCGCTTCAGTGCAATAAGCACCCCCCATTCACGGTCCGTCAGCCGGGTCACTCCAACATCCAGTATGTCCGCCGGCTCCGCGCTGCGACTGCCAGGTTCCATTCCGCGGCGACGCACATGCCCGACCCCCAGAACGAACAGCTTTTTTGCCGCCATCAGACGGTAACGTTCCGCTCCAATACGCTGGGAGAGCCATTCTGCGTGCCTTCGCAGCGAGAATCCCTGGGGCACTTTCAGGGTAGTCCACAACCGGTAGTTCGAACCGGGTGTCGCCGCGTCGGTCGAACGGATCACCACGTGGCCGCTGAAGGGATCTTCCCGAAAAAGATAGTCAAACGCAGGCTCAATCCGGTCGGTCGGCAGCTGCCAGGCACATAGAGCCCCTTCCGCCAGACTTGTTGCCAACAGGGTTTGTCTCACCCGCCGGATGGTGCCCGCATCGAGCATTGCCTGCACCCGTTCGAGAACGGTCTCGACAGGCACTTCACTCTGACGGGAAATCTCCCCGAACGGATCCTCCTGGAAGCCGGCAAGCTGATCCTCGCTGATCGCCAGAATGCGAGCGTTCACTGGATCGGTCGTTGCGCTCGGAATCGCCATCGCTCCATTCAATTGATCGATGAGGTTTTTCATCAGGTTCGGATGTTAGCGGTGAATCGTTGAAGAAGAACAGGAATGAGCGAATCCCAGATCGCCCCCGGGATGGACCTGGCATTTTTCATCCGCGCCCCTCTGTGTTTATCCGCAGTTCCTCATCTTGCAGGCGACCTCGTCCAAACGTCCGGAACCATTCTACAAACCGAGGAATACCCTCCTCAACCCGCGTCTGCGGTCGGTAGCCGAGCAAGGTCGCTGCTTTTGAGATGTCGGCATACGTTCGCGGGACGTCGCCCGGTTGCAACGGTTGTCGGTCGAGAATTGCTTCGCGTCCCAGAGCGTGTTCCAGAAGGGCGATTAACTGATCGAGTCGCACTGTCTGTGATTCCCCGAGATTGAAGATTTCGTACCCGAGACTGCGCTCCGTGCACGCCACGATTCCATCGACTATGTCGTCGATAAACGTGTAATCACGGGCGGTTGAGCCATCTCCAAACACGGTGATCGGGCGGCCTGCGTCGATCTGGGTGGCAAATTTGAAAATCGCAAGATCCGGCCGTTGTCGGGGACCGTACACCGTGAAAAAACGGAGCATTGCGACATCGAATCCGTAAATGTGGTGGTACACGTGTCCGAGTGCTTCACACGCCAGCTTGCTGGCGGCGTATGGGGAAATAGGCGAGAATATGGGGTCATTCTCAGAAAAAGGCATTTTGGAATTCAACCCGTACACCGAAGACGATGAGGCTATCACCCATTTTTTCACACCCCGTTCTCGGCCCGCTTCAAGAAGATTGACGGTGCCCTCGACGTTCACGCGTTGATACAACGCGGGCTCCAGGAGGCTCGGACGGACTCCCGCTCGTGCGGCAAGGTGGATCACTTGATCGAATGCGGTCTCGGAAAAGATGCGATCCACCCCCGCGCGATCGGTGATATCGCCCCGACGAAACTGGAATCGAGAGCCGCCTATTGCCGCGACCTCCGCGATATTCTGCCGCTTAAACACCGCCGGATAGTACTCGTTCAGGTCATCGAACGCCCAAACCGCGTGACCGGCCCTCAGCAACCGCTCGGCGACGTTGGACCCGATGAAGCCAGCCCCGCCGGTGATCAGGAAGTTCATTGGACAAACCGTACTCAACGGCGGATCGAATACAATCCGTAGCGAGATTTTGCGCAGAGTCAAACTCGGTAGTGGTTTGAGACTGCTAAACTGGAAGCCGCCAGTTCTGCCGGGAAAATCGCCACTATCCCTCCCCGCTTCCTTCCAAAAGCGGCCGACGGTTGACTCCGCACTCCCGTTGAGCGGGAGGGACGCGTTACAACTACACTCTTCCAAAAAGGTAATCCGCCTGAATAAGTTGGCCGGCGGCAACATGAGGATTCAAGCGTTTAAGCAGGCGGAACCCCTGAGCAATCAAAAAGTCTGATACCTCCGGAAACAGGGCTTGCCCCTCATAAAGCGGCACTTCCGAGCATTCGGCATAAACATGAGAACAGCGAACAAGCGTTCCGATCGCCCCCCGCAGTGCGGGCAGCTCAAACCCCTGCACGTCCAGCTTCAGCAACATGTGCGTGTGAAGCGACCAGCGGGCGCTGTAGTCATCCAGGCACCGGACTGTTACGTCCAGGGTACCCACTTCGTCCGTATGCGGAAACAAACGGACCTGTTCCGCTCCGATGGGGAGCAAGGAGGAGCAGTCGGGCTGCCGGCTAAGATGAAGAGCGACCTCGCCGTTACTTTCTCCCAACGCCACGGGTTGCAACTCCACTCCAGGCACTTGGCCGTGAATTCTTTGATAGACTGCTGCCTCACTCGGCAAAGGCTCAAATGCGGTGATGGGAACACCGGGCATTGCCAGACGACACACGAGGGTGAATTGTCCGCGATTGGCTCCCACATCGATGACACGATCGCATATGAGCGTGCGGAGAATTCGTCTGTGCTCAATCGCCGGGGCGATCCTCTCTCGTAGCGCGGACCAGCACGTCGGATGCCCCAGCGCGAACGCCAGTTTCTGTAATCGGAGTGAGATCATTTCAGTCACGGCACGCCTTGCAAACGAACGGTCAATTCTCAGGGCTCTTTAGTTTGCCAGATTTTGCCTGGATTGCGCGTTGAATCGCATCGAGGTAGTGATCAGCCATTGAGTTACCCCAGGGCCACCACGTTCGGGATTGCTGCAGCAAACTGTGAGCCCGAGTTAGATCGCCTCGTAACATCAAATTCCACCCGACGTAGTTCGCAATTGTCACGTCATTTGGACCAAGCCGCAATGCGTGGTCGAAGTCTGCAGCTGCCCCCGCTCCGTCCCCCAACCAGTGGCGGCAAAGGGCGAGCCGCAATCGTGTGTGGGCGTCGTACGGGTTCAAGTGAGCCGATCGTTCCAGCCAAGTAATTCCATCCCGCGCCTGATCTTGGTAACCGGATAGCCCCTGCCAGCTCAGCAAGCGGTAATTTTCTCCGATTTCATAGGCTGTACGCGAGTTTCCAGGTTCGATCGCGAAGGCTGATTTCAAAGCGGACATTAATTTTTCGTCGAGCCCAGTATTTGTCGCGGCCGCATTCAGGGCACGCCCTTCCCGCCAACCGCGAAGCAAGAGAGGGCTCATCCAGGCGATCCATCCCGCGGCGAGAACTGTGGCGATCCCGCTGCTCCACCAACGGGGTGTTAGCCAGAAATTGTCGGTGGCAAACCTCAGGTTCGAAGCCATCAATCCCGCGATTAAGATTGCGGCAAGACCCACACCCGGAATGTGCATATCAAACTCGACCAGACAGTGGACGGCGATCCCGAACAATCCGAGTGTGGCGCCAAGAAAAAACGCGGTGCGATTGCTTGCCTTGAATCCCAGTTCACTGCTCCCACGTTCGACAAATTTCGATGTTTTATACGCACCCCAAGCGAGTGCCCCAAGAACGGCAAACACAAGTCCGGCGCCAACCAATCCGTACACAGCGAGCAACTCAAGGTACTCATTGTGGGCGTGGATAGGCGCGTTCTGGATTGTCGGCGGTCGGTACTTCGGAAAAACGATGTCATACTGACCAGGACCAACGCCGGTCCAAAGGTGATCCCGCCACATCTGCAGCGTCGGCTGGAGCAGGTATTGGCGGGAATGACCCGAATCGGATGTCCCTTCCATCAATGTTCCTTCCAGCCGCCACTTTGCCAAATCAACCCGGGTGAAATAGAAAAAGGCGCCGGTTGCAACGACCACAACCATCACCAGCGCCGGGAGACGGTGCTGACGGCGCCGGAGGAGCCAGACAATCAGTAGCGTTACGGACACGGTAGTCGCCAGCCATCCGCCCCGGGACATGGTCACACCGATGCCGCAAAGCATGACCAGCGCAGCGTACCCATAGAGAACACGGGTGAGCGGGCGGATCCGCCCGAGAAAGACCTGAGTGGCCGCTAGCGGAAACAGAACCACCAGGAGACCGGCGAGGTGATTCGGATTGATAAAAGTACCACCCCCACGACGGGCATAGTTGCTGGGCTTGAGAAACCACCAGACCAGATCCGAGCCGCTGGCCAATTGGACCAGCGAATAAAAGGAAAGGCACATCCCGACCACAGAGAGAACTGCCGTCGTCCATTGCAGAGTCTCCTGCCGGTTCAGGTTGTGTAGAACAAGGGCGAAGACCGCAGCGTACACTAAAATTTGCATCCATTCAAGCCGGGCGACGTATTCAACAGGTGCTTGGGAGTAACGCCATCCGGCATAGCCGACAAACGCCAGGAGGGGCCAGATGATCGGATGGAGAAGAAATCGATGTCCCTCGCGCAACCATAGGCGGACGGTCCAAAGGAGAAACGCGATCCCAGTCAACGCACCCACCACCGCGAACTCAGTCAAACGAACGGCGCCCAAGGCGAGGGCTGTATAAATCACGACGCCCAGCATCAAGGATATCACCCCCCATTCGCAGACTTTGTCCACATCTTCGCGGTCCCACATACGGCGGCGAACACCCTAGGATCACACCACCCTAGAGGTCACGTGCTTAATAAAAAATTGGCCGGGAAAGGGCTGCTGCCAACTCACACCACGGTGTGGTGGGGGATTACCCCATTTTTCGGGACGATAAGGATGCCGTCGCGGATGTAGTACTGGGGATGATCCATGTTCTCCGGCTTACCCGCCGGGCTGAGGATGCATGCCTCGCCCACCCGGGCGTTTTTGTCGAGGATCGCATTTTCGATCCGCGTGCCCCGGCCAACGCCCAAGCGTGGAATCTCGGCTTCGTCATTCCGGAGGATTGCCGAGGCTGAGTCATAAAAATCGCAGCCCATCATCACCACACGATTCATCGAGCACCCCTCCTCGAGAATGCTTCGCACGCCGACCACGCTTTGTTGAACACGGGCCCGATTGACGATGCAGCCATCCGAAATCACCGCGTGATCGATCGCCCCGCCGTTAATCTTTGACGCAGGAAGAAATCGCGGTCGGGTGAAAATCGGCGCGGTCATGTCGAAGAAATTAAACCGGGGCAATTCGGCGCAGCAGTCGAGATTCGCCTCAAAAAAGCTGCGGATCGTTCCGATATCCTCCCAATAACCGTGAAAGACGTGGGAAAAGACGCGGTGGCTCTCAATTGCAGCCGGAATAATGTGTTTTCCGAAGTCAGTGAGGTTGTTGTTCAGCAGCTCAAACAACACAGGGCGGTTGAACACGTAAATCCCCATCGAGGCGAGGTACAAGTCCTCACTTCGTTCAATTCCAAGGTCGGCATATCCGGATCTTGGCAGCCGGAGCGACTCCAGGACATCGGGGTCCTTGGGCTTTTCGACAAATCGATTGATCCGACCTTCCGTGTCCGTCTGCAAAATTCCCAGCGCACTCGCTTCTCCGCTCGTAACGGGCATGGTCGCAATCGTCAAATCCGCCCCGCGTTCGACATGGTCCTCGAGGATCTTCCGAAAATCCATCCGGTACAACTGGTCCCCGCTGAGGATTAGGGCATAGTCGAAATTTGTGCTCCGAAAATGAAGAAGGTTTTTTCGGACAGCGTCGGCTGTCCCCTGGTACCAGCTGGTGCTGTTGAACGTCTGTTCCGCCGCAAGGATTTCGACGAAACCGGTGCTGAAATGGTCGAATTTGTAACTCTGCGAGACATGCCGGTGCAAGGACGCCGAGTTGAACTGCGTTAGCAGGTAGATGCGCTTGAGGCCCGAGTTGATGCAATTGGAGATGGGGATATCCACCAATCGATACTTGCCGGCAAGTGGAACGGCAGGTTTCGACCGCTCACTCGTGAGTGGAAACAGGCGGGTACCCTGGCCTCCGCCCATAATGACGGATAATACCTGGCTGGGATTGACAGTGAAATCCTGGGGCATGGCAGTCGACGCCTCTCGATATACGCGGATTGGATGGCGCCGACAAGCCGGGAGAAGCCGGGAACAAAAAACCACCTATCGAGCTGCCCAGTCAAGGGCCTCCTGAACGATCGACGGCGTGAGCGTCAACGGAAGGACGCGCGGTTCCAGCGCCGGATTGCTGGAATAAACCAGTACCAATGGGACACCATTGCGCCCGTACCGCCGGAGCTCGGCGGCAATGGCGGCATCCTCGTCCGTAAAATCCCCTTCCAGCAGCACCGCATTGATCGCCTTCACCTTCGCGATCGTTCCGGCAATATTGATACTGGTTGCCTTGTTCACCTTACAGTTCAGGCAAGTGTCGGCAGTAAAATCCACGAGAACGGGCCGACCTCCCTTTCGAGCCTCTTCAAGCGCCACCTTGCTCCAGCGCCCCCAATCGAGCGCAGAGTGCTTGCGGGCGGCAGCCGGTGTTCTCCAATCGAGCTGCTTTTCGAGTAAACCAAAATATCCAACTGCGAGGAGCACCACGCTAACACCCATCCCCCAACCCTGCCGGCGGGTGCTCCGTTGAACAAATTCGCCCCAGACCCAAACCGCAGCCGCAAGAACGACCAAAAAAAGGCCAAACCACAGTACGCCGCTCTCCCCCATTCGCGTTGCCGTCGCCCAGAATAACCAGACTGCCGTGGCGAGCATGGGAAAACCCATCGCATGCTTGAACCGCACCATCCAGTAGCCAGGACGGGGAATCCATTTCAACCATGCCGGATTCCAGCACAGGAGCACGAATGGCGACGCAAGACCTGCGCCAATCGCGGCGAAAAAGAGCAAGATGACCCAAGCTGGTTGCGATAGAGCAAACGCCACGGCCGGCGCAAGAAATGGGGCCGTGCAGGGAGTGGCCAACAAGGCGGCCAACACTCCATTAAAAAATGCCCCGCTGGCGCCCTCCTTGGAAGTGAAAACAAATGCTCTATCGGTGGTTCTCCGATCCAGGGTCACATCGAAGACTCCGAATAAATTCAGTGCAACCAATGTGATGAGCGTGGTGATGATCACTCGAAAAATTGGGTTCTGGAACGGGGCATTCCAGTTGGCGAAATGGCCGGCATGCTGGATTGAAATGGCCACACCTGCCAAAACCAGGAAGGAAACCATTACACCCAGTCCGTAAATCAAACCCATCTGACGGACGCGTCCCGGAGCTTGCTTCGCCTGGTTCACGAACCCCAGCACCTTGAGCGCCAGGACCGGCAGGACACACGGCATAATGTTCAACAGCAGTCCCCCAATAAAGGCCGACAACAACTGAAAGAGCAGCGCACCCATCGTGGCAGGAATCGCCGAAGCCGTGGGCCCGGAAGCGCTGCTCCCCGTGGACGGGTCAGACATCTCAATCGGCGCAAGCGCTTCGCGTCCGATTCGAACTCCCGTCGAAGCTTGATCGATGACCAGACCCGCGACCTGCGTCGGCCACCCACCATCAATCGGGACGGCAGATTTCCTGAATCGAACCCATCCATCCCTCGGGGGTAGCGTCTCCGTCTTGGCCGCCTCCGCGAATCCCTTTGCCTTATATGGGAAAAAATCAGCGGCTCTCGAATCGTTCACTTCGACGACGACGGGGCGTTGCTCTGTCGTTCCGGCCCCCTCCCAGTAGGCTCTGACTAGGCCTGGCGTTGCCTTGGAAGGAAGCGCCGCTCGTGCCGCAGTCAACCATTTGGAATCCGTTTCATCCCGGCGGGTAACACCCACCATAATCCGCGACACGAGGTTGGTGCTCGCTTGGATGCATTCCTTTTTGCATTCCTGCCATCGGATTCGCACTCGGACGTCACGATCTCCGCTGCTCGCGCCTGAAGACACCGTCAGTGGCACAAGGAGCGTTACATTGCCGAAGTAGACAAACGTGGCGAAGCCTGCTTCAGTAAATTTCTCCGGCACGGGCCAGAGAATTCCTCCTGCGCTCACACCCTCAGGCAACGTCCAGTCTAGCTTGATCTCACTTCCGGAGTCGCCTGGGTTCTGCCAATACACGTGCCATTCCGGCTCCATTTTCAGTTGGACACCCACCATAAAGGTATCCCCGGCCTTAACCTCCTTCGCTTCGACTTGGAGTTGCACGTCCGTATGGAACTGAGCAGCGAGGAATCCGGCGGAGATCCAGAAAAGGCCGAAAGCAAGAAGGAGGCGTTTCATTAAACAAATGACCGTTCAGAAAAAGAATGCGGCCCGTGCTGCAACCTAAACGATCAAGCCAAAAAAATCAAAAAGGGCGCAGCAATCAAGCTGCGCCCTTCAGAAATCAGATTACCGATCCAGTCCTACTTCCGAAAGCGGCGGATAGCAACCATCGCAAACGCGCCAATACCAAGCAGTGCGTACGTTGAAGGCTCCGGAACGGCGGTGACTTGAGCGGCGAAGTTAGCAACTTTACCCAGCCCAGCCTTCTGCAAACTCCAGATGCTTCCGTTCTTCACCCAAAAATCGTTACCGCTCTGTCCCACAGTCGGCTTGTCATAAAGGAGAATCCCCGCCTCGTTATCGCCGCCAATCCCATTAAAGGAAACCGTCCACGTAGCGCGATCATTCGGGAGGCGGAGGCCCGTGCCACCCAAACTCAAGGTGATAACATTGTACTCATTCAGCTTGTTCTTCTGAATATCGAATGCGGGACTGTTGTACAGCAGCGTTTTGGGAGCTCCTGCAGCCCCGTCATTCGAGTAAATCCGGAACCTTGCCCCGTCTTTTAGATCGTAGTTGGATACGTAGTCAAAACGGAAGGTCTGGACAAAGCGAGAACCTCCAACAGGCACTATTTCGTCTCCGTATTCACCGCCGAGCCCGATAATCGCATGCTGATCAGCGGCGGGATCGACGTTGCTGTAAATGGTTTGGGCGGCGCTCGCCGCGCCGAAGCTTGCCAAGGCGGCAGCTACTGCGATCGGGAAAATTTGGATTTTGGTCATAGGTTTCTGCCTTCTGTGTGCAGTTCCGATTGATTTCGTACGTGAGTTAACCGGATGAACAATTCTGCGTCAAGCCTTTATCGAAAAATATTCACCTTATTTCTTCCGCCAAATCTCTTGAGCCTCAGCTGCCATAAAAGCGAGCTGATATGTCTGCAGATTCTACAACTTTACTATCTGTTAAATCATTTATCTAAAGGCTGTTACAACAATCAGTTGACTGCTGAAACAAACACTTCTCCACCGAGCCAACCTCGTTCAGGAAGTGAGTCCCTCCGGGAAAATCCTAGAGAATTCCGGTTCTTTCCACCCGCCGCAGAACCATTCTCCTCCGTCGCTCTTACCCAATTCCCCACCACCAAAGGTTGCCCGAAGGTTACTCATTCTCTATCTGTCTGGTCTCCGGGGCTAAAACGGCGCTCGGAAAACAGCCCCCTACCTGTACCCCGCTCGCCCATTGAAAGCCCTTCTCCACTCCGCCAACACGCGTGCTGAACGCGTATTCCTCATTGGAGTGGAGCTCAAGGCCCGCTCGGCCTGGGACGTTCGGGATTGCCTCGATGAACTCGCAGAGCTAACGGCGACCGTCGGGGCGACCGTTGTGGGAGAAGGTGTCCAAAAGCTCGTGTCACCCGTGCCGGCGACGTACATTGGGTCCGGAAAGGCAGTCGAGTTTGCCCGACACTGCAAGGCGAACGATGTCGATACGGTAATATTCGACGACGAGTTGTCGGGCGCACAGGGAAGGAATCTTGAAAAGGTCTTCGAATGCCGCGTTGTCGACCGGACCGCCCTGATTCTGGACATTTTCGCCCAGCGAGCCCGCACGCGGGAAGGGAAACTTCAAGTTGAACTTGCTCAACTGCAGTACCTTTTGCCCCGACTTACCCGATTCTGGACTCACCTTTCACGGCAGCGCGGAGGTCTGGGAGCCATTGGGGGTGAAGGAGAGTCCCAGCTCGAGGCCGACCGTCGCAAGACCCAAGAGCGAATCGAAAAAATCCAGGACGAACTGGCGATTGTTTGCCGGCAACGTTCCACCCGCCGAGCCGGGCGCCGAAGACACCCATGGCCGCTGGCCTCCATCGTGGGCTACACCAACGCCGGGAAATCAACACTTCTCAACGCCCTCACGGGTTCTGAAGTGGCGGCCGAGGATAAACTCTTCGCGACGCTGGATCCGACCACACGACGGCTTCGTTTGCCCACGAATCAGAATGTGCTGCTCTCCGATACCGTGGGCTTCATCCGGAAATTACCCCACGGGTTGGTCGAATCCTTTAAGGCCACTCTCGAAGAAGTCGTCGAGGCGGAATTGCTGCTCCACGTCGTGGACGTCAGCCATGCGCATGTCGAAGAGCAGATCCAGGCGGTCAACCAAGTGCTCAAGGAACTCGGAGCAGCCGATAAACCGACCTTGATGGTATTCAATAAGACCGACCGAGAGGCAGGCTCGGCGGCCGCCGCTCGGTGGATGCCCCAGTTTGTGCGGTCGGTGGCCATTTCTGCCAAAACTGGCGCTGGTTTTCCCGCCTTGATGGACGAGTTAGGCGCCATGCTGCGGCCGATCCGCGATTTTCTTGAAGTCCAAGTGCCCCACAACGCCACTGCGGTGATCGCCCGGTTGCACGCCATCGGCGAGGTTGTCGAGCGAGACTACAGCGGCACGATGGCCCGATTTCGAGTTCGACTCCCGCCCCACGCACGGGCCGAATTCTCTGAATACGTCGCTGCCGAAACATAAAGCGACCTCATTCGAGACCCAATCTCGTGAACCCAATCCCAGCAGTCAGCGCTGCAAAGCATTGGCGACGATCCGGCGGCGGGTGGCTTCACGATTGGAGGCATCGTGGTATTCCACGGGATTAAAGTCATCGGTTAGCACGATGCCATGCCGCGGATCGATGTTGGGCACGTTGGTCAGGGCCCACTCATACTGCTGACGTATCATGGGCACGTATCCGGCCAGAAGCCCGGGCGGGATCACCGGTTTGCGTCCCGACACCAATAATGCCGCATAGAAGCACTTGCCGTCTTCCGTCCGATGCAATGCCACAGTTCCGAAGACGGATTGCAATGTTTGGTACAATGAATTCGCGAAGAAATCCTGACCGGCCTCCGTTTTGGCAAACGTATTCATGACCAACACACCTTCGGGTTTGAGGACTTTGCCAATTGCGTGAAACGCCTCCTTAGACATCAGGTGTACCGGGGTTGAATCGCCCAAAAATGCATCCAACACCACACAATCGTATTGCTTAGCGCAGCGCCGCACGTACTGACGCGCATCTCCCTCGTAGACGCGGACCCACGCCGGATTAAAACCAAAATATTTCGCCGCCAGCGGAATAACCGCTGGATTGATTTCGACAGCGTCCACCTCGGCTCCTTCCCGGGCGAACTGCATCGGAACAATTCCCACACCAAGCCCGAGGCATAACACCTGATGGATTGCAGGCTGGTACGAGCGCGCGAATCCATTCAGCAGGTACGGGAATGCGGAGAGGCTGATTCCCTGAGTTGGCTCGTAACTATTCTGCATCAGGTAATCGTTCAAATACATGCGGAGTGTCATTCCGTCTCGCTGGCGGTCAATGACCTGCAATTGTCCGAAGTTCGAATTGGCGAAGGCGATTTCTCCCAACGCTGCCCGGTGCCGAAGATCCAATCCCACCCCAGCCAATCCTATCGCCCCGCTGAGGCCGCCCAGGATCAGAACAACGGCGAGTTGGCGGCCTTTCCCCCATAAAACAAAATACGCCACGGCCTCGAATGCCAGGACTAAAACGACCGACATCAGTGTCTTCGAGTTGGGCAACAAGGGCACCAATACGTAGCCGATCAGAATTGTCCCGACAAAGCTGCCCAACGTGCTGACGGCGCTCAATCGTCCCACATTGCTACCGACCGCGGCCACCGACCTAGTGAACACCTGCACCAGGAAGGGGCCGGTCGTGGCGAGCAGCGCGAGCGGCACAAAGAAGAGCACGGCCGAGGCGATCAGGGTGCCGACGGCAAGGCTGGGCAGGCTCAAGGCGAAATTGGCCACGGGTTCGCAGATCACCAGGCACAACGCCAGCCAGAGGGCGGCTCCGAGAACGGCACCGTAGAGCTTGCGCAAATCCGCCGATCGATGCACCCAGTTGCCCCCCGCCCAGTATCCAAAGGCAAGCGCCATCAGGGTGACCGCAATCTGGGCCGTCCAGACGAAATGCGATGTCCCCACGTAGGGCGAGAGCAGCTTTGCTCCGAGAATTTCGACGATCATGATGACCGCGCCATTGATTGCAGCGGTGAGAAAAAGAAAATGTCGAAGCGACGGCGACAAGTCGGCTTTCGGCACCGATTCATGGGAGAGCACGGGCGTTTCTATGCTTGTTTGATGATCGGAGCAAGAGCGGGGAGAATTCAGACTGCAATTCATCTTCCGGAGTGAGTGAGTTCATTGGAAGAATTGCTCCGGTGAGTAACTCAACGTTGACGACAAGCAATTCCGCCCCGGATGCTCCGCCCCTTCAACTATGGCGAGAATCGTTCGTGCCCTCCTTTCTGTTTCTGACAAAACCGGCCTTGTCCCATTTGCCCGCACCTTGGCGGCAGTTGGGGTCGAGCTGCTTTCCACAGGCGGAACCGCCCGCGCCCTACGGGAGGCGGGCCTCACCGTCAAGGACGTCACCGAGCACACCGGATTTCCTGAAATTCTCGATGGTCGCGTAAAGACCCTCCATCCGAAGGTGCACGGCGGACTGCTCTACGTCCGCGGCAATCCGGAACACGAATCCACGGTCGCGCAGCACGGCATCTCGCCCATCGACCTCGTGGTGGTGAATCTTTACCCCTTTGAACAGACGGTGGCGAAGCGTGGGGTATCGCTACACGATGCCATCGAAAATATCGATATCGGAGGCCCGTCCATGCTTCGGAGCGCGGCCAAGAATCACGAGAGCGTCACGGTGGTGGTGGACCCCGCCGATTACGCAGCCGTGGCCGCCCAAGTGCAGGAAACGGGAAACACATCGCCGGAGTTACGCCGACGTCTCGCCGCAACAGTCTTCGCGAGAACCGCATCGTACGACGCGGCGATTGCAACGTATATGGAAAAGGCCTTCCGTACGGATTCATCGTCCGATGAACTGCCAGCCGCGCTCATGATCCGGGCTCCGTTGATCCAACCGCTGCGCTACGGAGAAAATCCCCACCAAAAGGCGGCATTGTATGGTCGATTCCTTGAATACTTCGAGCAACTGCACGGCAAGGAACTCTCCTACAATAACATCCTCGATTTGACTGCGGCTGTGGCGCTGATGAGTGAATTTGACGGCGAGAAACCGACGCTGACGATCCTCAAGCATACCAACCCCTGCGGAGTCGGGCAGGCTGAGGATCTGCACGGTGCCTGGGATCACGCGTTTGCGACGGATCGCCAGGCTCCGTTCGGCGGCATCATCGCCGTCAATAAATCGTTGGACCTGCCCTGCGCCCAGGCAATCGCCGAAATCTTCAGCGAAGTGATCGTTGCTCCGGATTTTTCACCAGACGCCCTCGCCCTGTTGCAGCAAAAGAAGAACCTTCGCCTCTTAAAAGTCCGCGGCAACCCGACGGCCGCATCCCCCAGCGACATCCGGAGCGTCGGCGCGGGATCGTATCTTTGGCAGGAACGGGACTTGCGGAAGACAACGGAGGCGGATTTGAAAGTCGTGACCGACCGGCAGCCCACGGTTGCGGAACTGGCCGCCCTGCGGTTTGGATGGAAAGTGGTGAAGCACGTGAAATCCAACGCAATTGTCTACGCGACCAGCGCGCAAGGCATGGGAAGAACGGTGGGCATCGGAGCGGGACAGATGAGTCGTGTCGATTCGAGCCGCATCGCGGTTTGGAAGGCGGGGGAAGCTCAGTTGCCCCTTCACGGCAGTGTGGTTTGCAGCGACGCATTTTTCCCATTTCCGGACGGACTGATCGCCGCGGCCAACGCGGGAGCAACAGCCGCGATTCAACCAGGTGGGTCCGTTCGAGACGCAGACGTCATTCGAGCAGCGAATGAGCGAGGAATGGCGATGGTTTTCACGGGCCACCGTCACTTCCGTCATTGAGGAAGCGAAAAAAGGAAATTGGTCGGGACGGTGAGATTTGAACTCACGACCTTCTGAACCCCATTCAGACGCGCTACCAAGCTACGCTACGTCCCGACCAGGTCACCCGTAAGGGCGGGTCCATACTAGTTCGGAGTGGTCGGGGTTCAATCAATTCTTTTTTTAGGTCAATATCATCGAGAAATTCGCTCTCCACTTGCACTGAGGCAATGCCCCTTGATCTGATCATGCGATGAGGACTCGTCTCTGGAATTTGTTCCGTTATTGGCTGCCCGTGCTCGGTTGGATGGCATCGATCTTTGGTTTTTCTACCGACGGATTCTCCGCTCCCCACACGTCCCGATTCACCCGGCCCTTTCTGCTTTGGCTCAACCCGGACATTTCCGAGGCCTCCATCGAGTTCGCACAGCTGTGCGTCCGAAAAACCGCACACGGCGTGGAGTACGCAATCCTCGCGGCCCTGCTTTGGCGGGCCCTTTGCCGCCCAAACCATCGTGAAATCCGACCCTGGTCACGGGGAAAAGCATTCACCGCATGGACTCTCGCGGTCGGGTACGCACTGTCCGATGAATTTCACCAGACGTTTACAAACACTCGTGAGGGAAACATCCGGGATGTGGCGATCGATTCCGTTGGGGCATTTTTTGGATTGTTGGTAATCTGGCTCATCGGGCGGGTCTTTCGTCGTTGGTGAGTCGACGTTCGAATCGAATCTTAATAATTGAGGAAGCGAGCTCAGCCGAACACGTTCGGCCCTGCAGTTCTCAGGTCGGTCAAAATAGTGAAACAGACCTCCTGGCTGGGGGGGCAAGGTGAAGCGACCGCTGCTCCCGATCGCGCTGCTGTTTGCGGGAGGAATCATTGCAGGCGAATGGATCCAACCGTCCCTTTTCCTCATGTTAGGGGTCGGTTTAGCGCTTCTCGCAGTGGCCGGTGTCGCGGGGCATTGGAGCAACGGTTGGGGAGGCGGATGCCTCGCGCTTGCCTGCTTCCTCGCCGGGTGGATCAATCAACTTTCGGAAGAGACACCGTGGGATCCGGAAGATCTTCGTCTGAAAACAGACACGTCGGCTTGGGCGGCGTCGATCCGAGGTACGGTCACGGAATCCTGCGTTTATTACCCGGCCGATGCGTCGCGACGAGGGGATGGGCGGACAACCCTCGTGGCGAGTCTGGAGGCATGGGTTACGAATGGAGGGCGGTGGGAAGCTGTGTCGGGACGGGTCCACTGGACGGTACGCGGGGCGCTCCAGGAGACACCCCGCATCGGGGATTCGATCGAAGGGGACGGGTTGCTCCGCGTGCCGACCGCGGCGGAGATACCGGGTTTGTTTGACTACCGGGAATTCCTGCGGCATCAAGGAATCTTCCACCAATTCACTGTCGATTCACCCAGGGAATTTCGCGTTTTAACTCCTCGTGGGAAACGAACGATTCCATTGTCCGACCGCTTCATCCCGTGGGCGCAACACGTCCTCGCGCGGGGACTGCCTGAAGGAGATGAAAACGTCCGGTTCCTCTGGGCAATGGTGCTGGGCTGGAAGCCCGGCCTTCAGGGGGCCGTCGCCGAACCGTTCATGCGCTCGGGTACCATGCACGTTTTTGCCATCAGCGGGCTTCACGTCGCATTGATCGCCGGAATGTTGGTCCACGGACTTCGCCTGGCCGGCCTGTCGCGAGCCGCCTGCGGAGTGATCGGACTGCCGCCAATCTGGTTTTACGTGTTTGCGACCGGCGGGCAGTCGTCAGCTGTTCGTTCCGCGGTGATGACGACCGTGATTGTGGGAACCTGGGCTCTGAGACGGCCCACAGATTTGCTCAACTCCCTCGCGGGAGCAGCTCTGGTAGTCCTCTCCGGACAGCCTGGGGAACTGTTCCAGGCTGGATTTCAACTGTCCTTCGCCGTAGTGGGCAGTCTTGCTGTCCTTCATCGACCGGTGGAGTTCGTGTTGACTCGTTGTGTTCAATTCGACCCGTTGATTCCCGAGGAACTCCGGCCGCAATGGCAGCAGGTCACCCGCCGTTTATGGAAAAATCTTGCCGGCCATTTGGCTACAACGTTGGCTGCCTGGCTTGGGTCATTGCCATTGGTAATCCATTACTTTCACATCTTTAACCCAGTGAGCTTGTTGGCCAACCTCGTGGTCGTTCCCTTGAGCAGTCTCGCACTTGCCGCGGGTGCCCTGAGTTTGGCGTGTGGTGACTGGTGGCCGCAGCTAGGCGAAATTTTCAATGCCAGTGCCTGGGTTTGGATGGTCGCTATGGCCCGGGCAAGCCGTGGATTCGCGAATATCCCGTGGGGATGGGCGTATCAGGAGGCGCCACCCTGGATTTGGTGGTTGCCATACGTAACGGTACTCCTCGCCTGGGCGACCGGACAATTTGCGATCCAGCGCGTCCGCGTCCGTTGGCTGCTGCTCACCACACTCTATCTCGTAGCCGCCGCGAGCGCCACGGCACTTCATCGGCGGCGTTGGCAGTTGACACTGCTTCCCGGTTTCTCAGGAGCTTTCGAACGACCCGGTAATTGGGGGCCGATGCGGATCTGGAACGGAGGTCGCGAGTCTGAAGTCCAACATCTGCTCCGCCCTTTCCTGCAAACCAGGGGTGCAAATCGGGTCGCCGGATGGCTCCTATTCGCGGTAGATGCGCGGCATGCTGGAGGCCTTCCCGGCATCGTTCAGCAGATCCCTGTCGCGGAGATTGTCGTCACGTCCGAGCGGGGCCGATCTCCTGTGGAACGGCATCTGGCTGAGGTCGTCGCGACGTCCGCCACGATCCTTCGGACGCCCTTTGAGAACCCTCGATTCTTCGAATGGGAATTCCTCGAACCAGCGGTGAACAAAACGCGTCCAAGTCGCGCCACCCTGCTGCTGCGCCGAGACATCTCCCTCGTCCGAATCGTTGCATGCGGCCCACTGTCGCGCGAGACTCAAAGCCGGCTCATTGATGACAGCAAGGCGCCCCTCCGCGCCGACATCCTGATTGCCGAGACCTCGCCCGACGGAGAATTCTTGTCCGACGGGTTCCTCAAAGCTGTGGATCCACAACTCGTAGTGGTCGTGTCAGCCCGGCGACCCGCGCCCGAGCGCCTCCGGGCTGAAGCGCGGGACAGAATTCTCAAGCACGTTTGGCCGGTAATGTTTACGGAGGAGGATCGAACGATCCAGTTGATGGAGTTCAGCGATGGGATCCGGGTGACGGGGAACAACCCGAAAGAAATAAGATGGCTCCGACCGCGCCTGCCGACAGCAAACGTTCAAATCCTATCCGCCGAGGGTCATTGAGTGATCAAACGGAAATACGAGCTCTGTTGATCGAGTGGCAACATCACGAAATTCTCGCCATCCAATGTCTCAGGTTGTGTTGCGATCAATCCCCAACTCGCCCCGGCACCCAAAGAATCAGAAGCCTCGAGAGCGTAGCCATCACTGGCCAGCCAATGAATTCGAAGTACGCCGTCCACCACCTGGGCGCTTAGTGTGGGGAGCGCCACAGTCGGCAGCGGATGCAGCCCGGTCAGCTGCAAATTAAAACTGAGATCCGAGCTGTCGGGCTCGGATTGGTGGACCTCGACAGCAATGAGGTTGGTGCCTGGGTGAAACATAGCGGGATCCAGGTCCGTTTCGTAGTAAGTCAATTCATCGGTGCCACCGACGGTTGAACTGGCACGGGTGGACGAGCTGACAGGTCCCGAGGGCATGTTGCTCCGGAAGACTTCTTTTCCATTCAGATACACCACCGCCCCATCATCGCGGATGATCCCTAAATTCACCGATAAAAAACTGGAGGGATCATCGACAACAAAACTGCGTCGGAAATAGTAGCTGAGAAACTTGTTCGCCGCTGTGCCAAAATTCAGACGTGTAACGACATCGTCATCGCCATAACCCAGCTGGGCTGCCCCCTGGTTCCACTCCTGGTCATCGAACGAAAGCACCTTCCAATCGGAGGAAGGCACCGTGCCACCATCCAAGTACTTCCACTCCGCCCCGGCCGCAATGAGCGCAACCATGGCAAGCGAACCCGGAGGCTGGGCCTCAAAATCATACACTGAATCCGAATTCGTCAGTTCAATCGGATTCGAAAAATTCTTACGAGTGAACAAAAGGTTCTCCGCGGACGCCTTCAGCGAGTAGCTCCCGCGCGAAAGGCCGGTTAGAAAATACTGTCCATCCGCATCGGTATAAGTAGCCTTGGTGTTGGAAATGTAGACACGAACACCGTCCACTCCCTGTCCGTTCAGAAGGACTCGACCCGCAATTCTCAGCGTCGTGGGGCTTCCTACCCGGACCAATACGGAGCTACTGGATGTCCCCCCTTTCATGTCAGAAACAACACAACGAACGACGTAATCGCCGGACGATGACCAACGTTTCTGCACCGTGGGAAGGTTTGAGCTCAGGGTTCCATCGCCGAAATCCCAAAAATAAGCGATCGCATCTCCATCCGGATCTGAGGCAGTCACTGTGAAATCCACCCCTGTGTTGATAGGAACGCGGGTTGAAGACGCCTCCAGGTGCGGGATCGGAACGGCATTATTGGTTGGCGGATTTCGTTGCACAACCACGTCCACCCAATGCGCGCCGTCCGTACCCGTTCCCACAGGCGTAATATGAACTCCCGATGCTTTGTCGCTGAACGTTCTCCCAACCGTTATCGCCGCGTCATTCTTCCCATCAGCCGAACCGGGAGTGGTATCAAGCAGGAGGCTGCTCTGATTCCCAGTGCGAGCCCAACGCAACGTGACGCCCGACATCATCGACGGAAGCGTCGTAAAAAGTTGGCGGGCTTCGATCCAATAGTTGGTCTGGGAATTTTTCGGAACCCGCAAAGCTCGGAATCCCGCGACATTGGTTTGGTCATGGGCAAAGATTCGGTACGTGCCATTGGACGTCCCACCGAACACCGAGGCGTTTGGCAACCAGTTCAAATAGTTCTTGTAGCGAGCATTGAAATGACGACGTCCGGCACTCGCGTTACCCATCGTGTCGTATGGATCCCCATACTCCACGCTCGCACCGTGCCCGATGACGCTCTTGCCGGCGGTATCCCAAAAGTTCGCGTGATTTAGACCGTAGTTATGTCCCAATTCGTGTGCTACAACACCGCCGTCACTCCCAAAACTCGACCGGATCCAGGCTCCGGGTCCGCCGACAACCCCAAGTCCCGCCCATGAAAATCCAGGCACCGATCCCATACAGATAAGGTCGAAATTATAGTTCTCCAACACATAGCCAGCAGCTCGCGCCGCAGCTCGCGCCGCCGATCGAAGGCCATTGGCGTCGTTCTTGCCATAAGCCGCCGCTGTCTTCGGCATTCGGAACGTCTCGGTCACCTCCGATCCGTCGCCCAACCGGTGAAAGCCCGTGCGACCGTACGACGACACGGAATAGAATTCATTGAGCGCCTTGACCATGTTCGTTCCAGCACTCAAACCGAACGGCTCTCCGGAAAGGTCCGAAAAATCAACGCGAATGAAGATCAACCCCTTGATTCCCTCGGTGTACGCCGAAAGAAGGCGCGCCCGACCTTCCACATCCTCCGGACCTCCATCCGATTCCGCAGCAATCCATTGCTCGTTCAACTGCTCTGCATGCCCCGACGAACATGCCACCACGACCCGCTCACCGGATTCCAACCCAAGCGGACTTCCCTGACTCTCCGCCGACTGTCCTGTAATTCCGCACCGCGGATCGGGATTTCCAGCCAACCAGGCAGCTAGCTCACTTGCTTCCAAAATGCGCCCCGCATTTTCGTCGACCGCCAAAAGGCCATCAATCGCCACGCCGTTCAACGGAATCCCGTATCGTGTCGATTCGCTCTCCCGACGGCCATAAACGAATGCCTCGTATTCTTGCTCACCCAAAGTCACACGACGGGACAGCGGGGTCACCTCCCCTTCCCTTCCCGGTTCTGTCAACGCCGCAAGAACCGTTAAATCACCCCGGCCGGAGATCCGTTGCTCGACGAATTCTAGCAACGCATCGGGCAACTCTGATCGCACCCGCCGTGGCACAGCGAGCTCCAGGGCGAGCCGGGGTTGAGTTCTAACAATGCTCACCATTTCACTCCGCCGTTCCCGAGCCAAGAGCACCCCCTCAGCCACCATGCCCCCTCGGGCATCGGCGTCTGCCAATTCGAAACGCTCCAACCAACCATTGAACCGCGCGAATGTAACATCAATCCCCGGACGATTCCATGTGCTCTCAGGCGTGGGTAACAATCGGCGCGGCGCCGGCAAACTCGACACCTGATTAAACGGTGTCCGCACCGCAGGTTTCTCAGAAATCAAAGCTGGGACTGCAGCCGGAACAAGGCCGCCTGCAGGCGAAGCTCCCCGAGCACCGCCTTGCAGGCTGAAAATGCCCATTTCCTTCACCCAGGACCTCCGCCCCATCAAAAGCATGGCCACTAAGAGCAATGCTAAAAAAACAATCCAAAAACCATGGAACCGCATTTTTCTCATAAATTCACCACAAACTCAGACACTTATTGAAGCGGAGGCACTCTGCCAACTCATCCTCGGCTCGACTCCACACTCGATATTGCAATGCCCTAGCCAGAACCGTGCCAAAATTATGCCAATCCGCGTCGTGAAAACACAGCTGGCCCGCTTTCGACGGGGCGATGGCCGACAGAGCGTCGCCAAGCGGCATCGGTAGGAATACCGCGCTCCGGCTTGGCGTTCCCGTCCCTCACTCCCCCGACAGGTCTACGCAGACCAGTTCCCGGTCGTTCCGCACATACACGCGCCGGTTGGCGAAGGCCGGATGCGACCATACGACCGGCCGGCCGGGATCGGTGTTGACCGGATCAAGCAAGTGCGCACGACTGATCTCATCGTAACCCTGCGGCGAAAGCTTCGCGATAATCAGATCGCCTTTCTCGCTGAAGAGGAAAAAGCGCGGACCGTTCTTCACGGTGAAGCAGTTGCCCCAGCGCTCGGACTTGCCAGCCGTCGGCGCGACGGATTCCCAAAGGCGCTCGCCCGTGTCCGCTCGCAGACATCGATACTGGCCGTAGCTGCACGCCCCGTAAATGTGGCCGTCGTCGATGAACGGCGTGTTCATGGTGCAGTTGAGATGCCTTGTGTCCCGCTCGCTCATTTTCTCGGTACGCCACGCGACGGTGGGCGCGTCCTTGCCTGACTCGAAGCGTAGCATCAGCGAGCCGTTGTAGAAACACGTCAGGAACAGTTGTTCGCCCAGCTTCCGAGGCGTGGCGATAGCCATCCCGGAGTTCAGCTTCCAGGGCTCGGTCCACAGCAGGCGACCGGTTTCGGGATCGAGGCCGTTCACCGCCTCCGGGTGCCAGAGGATCAATTGCCGCCGCCCGCCGAATTCGTAGATCATAGGCGGGGAATACCCCGGCTCTTTCGCCGACAACGCACGCCAAAGTTCCTTGCCTGTGTTCTTGTCGAACGCAACCGCCACACTGCCTTCGCCACCTACAACACAGATCAGCTTCTGGCCGTCGAGCAGCGGATTTGCCGACACGCCCCAGGTCGGAATTTTGAGGCCGAAGTCTGCCTTGAAGTCGCGCTGCCACACCACGCTCCCAGTGGTGGCGTCAAGGCACACAAGGTTGCCCATCGTACCGAGCGTAAACACCCTCCCTCCCGCAACCACGGGTGTGGTACGAGGCCCGGCGGCGTAGCTCACCGTGTAGGGACAGCTATATTCGTGCTGCCACAACAGCCGCCCATCCGTCTCATTGAAACAAAGCACGCGTTCGTTGCCGGGAATCTGAGCGAAGTCGAAAGCGCTTTTTGGCTTCGCCGCATTCGTCGGCACCCGTCGATCCATCACGAACACCCTGCCGCCTGCAACCGCCGGCCCCGAATACCCAGCGCCAAGCTCCGCATGCCATCGTTGCACCGGTCCACCCTCGGGAAATTTCTCCAAGATGCCCGACTCGCGCCACACGGAATCTCGGAGCGGCCCGAGCCATTGCGGCCAATCTTCGGCGAAGGCGCGGTGAAGAACGACCCACAGCAGCGGCAGCAACCATAGGCGGTCAAATCGGAAGTAGGCGGAGCACGAGGATTTCATCAACGATGCAACCTGAACGAAAGAAGAGGCCCTCATGCAAGCTCGAAGGTGACGAGGGTCTTTTGACAAGTAACCTCGCTGAAGGCTGTCGCGAGAAGGCTTACCAATCAACATGGCTTCCGGATAATCGGCCGGTTGGCATGAGTACCAACCCTCCCAGTGCGGTTCGCGTGAACCGTAACTGGGCGATGATTCTCGGCCGGTTCGTTCCAGAACGCGGGGCCCGCGCGGTTTTGTTGAGCGCGTGCCTGGTGTATGTGTTCCTGAGCCTATGCTTCATGATTGCGCTGCCGAAAAGTGACGATCTCTGGTTCTACAAGCATTGGGCTCGGCTGGTGACGCTCTCGGGGATCAGCGCCGCCTATTCAGGCCTGCCGACCGAAGGCTACGTCGACTATCCGCCGTTTCTTCTCTACCCCTGGAAGGCCATTGGGCATCTCTACCAGTGGCTCGTGGACTCGTCCTACGATAAGCACGACATGTACGAGAGCAACGCCTACACGTTCTTAGTTTCGATGGTGGCGGTCCTGTTCCACCTGGCCATCGGGATCGCCCTGTATTGGATCAATCGAGTGCGATACAGCGCGCGCCCCGCGGCCGCAGCCGCTGTACTCTATGTGTTGAACCCCGCCACTATCTATAATGTCGCCTATCTCGGTCTACCGGATAGGGCGCATCCCGAGGTTGTTGGAGATTTTTAGTTCCAAAGGATGGATTCGTCGTGATTTTTGAAAAGAACGTTGACGGCTATTAGGCTGCGGAGGCCAGGACGCTTGCAGAATTGACCCCGGCCTTTGAAGCGAGCTTCCAACTGTCCA
>SIBK01000039.1 GCA_009695205.1 Pedosphaera sp.
GCCCTCATCCGAACCGGACTTCAAGCGCTACTGCGACGGACCGTCAAAGAACCCCTGCCAGTCATTTTCGAAAATGTCGCCGACCATTTGGAGCTGGGGCTTACTTGGCTCAAACAACGCAACTTCCGGCCATGAAACAAAAAGCCGTGAAGATTGAGATTCCAACATTACGGCGTTGGGACTCGGTCCTGAAGCCAACGCAAATCTTGCAGATCGTCTCCCGTGGCCTTTGCGGCGAACTCCTTCGGCTTCGGTGCCCGCCAGCGATGATATTCAGCATGCCCGTCCACGAAGGACAGGTTTGCGCCGCGACTGTGGCGGTCGGCGGGCACGTCTTCCCACAGGTTCCCACCAGCGAAATCCATCGGCAAGAGGCCGAATGTGCCACTGTTGATTGTATGCTCAGAGGAGTCAATGAATGCAAAGGCGTGGGCAGCGTTTGAAACGTGTGTGACGCGAAATTTGATGCTCGCATCGTAATCTGGAATTCCAACCTTTGGCCCGTTCAAGCGACCATTCAGCATGTAACTGCGGTACCGGAGCAAACCCGATGTGTTCTCGACTTTCGACGGGTCGGCAGGGCAATGATAAACCGGTACCGAATTGACATGGGGAAATAGCACGCCGATTTGAATGTTGGTCGGCGACGTATCGAGTCGTGCGTTTCCGACCACCCAGGATCCGGGCAGACTGAAGTCCTCAAATCCCATTATTGTGCTGAGGTTCGGACAGATGAGCTCGCCATGAAAGTCTGCATAGAGTTGCCAGGCCAGTTGCAGTTGCTTGAGGTTGTTCAGGCATGATACCGCCTGGCCTTTGGCTTTGGCTTTCGACAAAACAGGCAAGAGCAAACTCGCCAGGATCGCCAGGATGCCGATGACGACGAGAAGCTCAATCAGGGTGAACCCATCCAGGGTAAACTTTCGGCGGAAGATGTCCGTTGCCGGCGAACGCAGCCCCCGGCTGGGGCTTGTTTGGCTGCGAGTCTTGGCTTTCAGGCTCTTCATTTGTTCAAATGCTCCGCAATGAACCACCCTTCGACCTTCTGGCGTGCCCAGGGCGTCTTGCGCAGAAACGTCAGACTGGACTTTACACTCGGATTGATTTGGAAACAGCGGATGGGGATTCGATATCCCATCTCGCCCCAGCCATGCCGCGCGACGAGTTGATTGAGGATGCTTTCCAGCGTGATGCCGTGCAATGGATCGCGAGGATGGTGGGAGGGCGCTGGCATGGGAGTCGAAATGTCCGCAACGAGAATGGGTCAACCAAAAGGCATTTGCTTTTCAAACGAGCTTGAAGAAATCCCGTGCGTTGTCGTGCAGCATCCGCCGCGCGAGGCGCTCGGCGGTGGCCCGACTGAAATATCCTTCGGCCAGCTTTTCCTCCAGCACGGCGGTAATCAACCGGCGTGCCGTCCGCATCGCTCCGTAGGTTTCCTCGACGTGCCAGTTGTCCCCTCCAAGCATCATGCGGGATTCATTGGGCAACACTTCAATTGCTTCATGGAGCGCCAGCTTGAAGTGCGACGGACTCAGCAGGAACGACCACGTGAGATCCAGCCAGATGTTGCGATAGACGAATGCCATGCCGAGCAGGTCGCGGCTCCAAGGATAGGCAAGGTGCATGAGCAGGAACCGAGTGCGCGGATGCCGTTCAATCAACCCGGCGACGCCGAGAGGGTGCGAACCGCGAATAATTCCCGTGCCGAGATGTATCTGCACTGGAAGATCACGCGCGGCCGCCATCCGGCACAGGTGATCCAGCATGAAATCGCCAAAGGCCTTCTGCTCCATCGGTGTTGGCGCAGCCTTGCCCCACGCGGCGCGGGCAAGTTGTTCGTCCGGCTCGTCGAAGTTCATGTCGCGGTCGTAGGCGAGCGCGTTCTTGAGGGCAACCTGACCCCGAGACGCCATACCGGCCACGAGTTGTTCGACGGCGGCAAGGTATTCATCGAATGATCCCGCGCCTAGACCGACGCGCTTCAACAACTCGTGCGCGCTGTTGCCGTTGTGATCGCGCGAATCGGAATGCCAACCGAGCGCGAGTGAATTGATGCGCATCACGGAGCGGTAGTTTGCTCCGAGCGCGGGCCGGACATCAAGGAGCGGATCGTTGTAGGGGTCTGTAATGACGGTCGCGATGCGCGCCTTGTTTAGGAGCTCGTGCTGCCACTCGGGCCGGCGGTGGGCCGCCCGCACGGCGTCGTCGAGCGCCTGCCAGTTGTCGCGCGTGATCTCCGGTTCGCCGCTTCCGTGGAGTTCGACAATCGCCTGAACGAGATTGCGGACAAAGGAGTTCGAGCCGCTACGATCCAGAAACGGAGCGAGCGCTTCCCATGTCGTCGGGCCGGTCGCCGCGAGCATTGGGTCGGAATCGCGGAGCTCAGACGGGAGGCAATATGGCCGCACCTGCGCCCAGCCAGCGTAGCTCTGCTGGAAAAGCTGCAACAGATTGACTTCACGCTGAAGGATGATCTCGGGCAGGTGATGCTCATGCACGTCCAGAATGGGGAGGTGCTCGATGAATTCACGCAAAGAGCCGTTCATAACAAGGCAGTCCGATCCGACGTGAGACCACGGCGGCTGTCAACGCTGGCTTCGGAAATTCTGATCCAGTGCCAAAGATACCCTCCCACGTCCTCGAAGAACTATTTTGACGCCGATGCTGGCTTCGCGGGTAGCAGCGCCAGAATTTCCTGCTGCCTCAGATACCATTCGCGTAACGGCCGAGACAGATTGGAGTCCTTGAACTCCTTGAAATTGGCAACATTCAGGGCGCCATCCACGTCGTCTTTCAGGGACTTGTTGAGTTCGCCTTTGGCATCCACCGCCCAGCTGCGGTACGAACCCGTCTTATCGTTCAAGGCTTTCGCCGCCGCCATCCGCGTTTCGTGGTCGTAACGAAAATCCGCCACTTCGACCATGCTCTTGTCCACCTTGCCTTTGATGCGGCGGGACTCATCCTTTGCCGACAGCACGATTCGGGCGAGATCGACAATACGCTGCTCGAGTCGCGCCACCGGATCCGCTTCGGCGATCCCTTTGCTGGCTTGGAGACCGAGATTGCGGGGGGCGTCCTCAAGCTTGGAACAAATCTGGTGAAGAACCTCTTTTTCAAACTCCGCGAAGAACGTCTCACCCCGTCGGAGAATCAACGCCTTTTCTTCCGGCGAAAACGAAGCCTTCTTCTCATCCAGCCCGACGAAATTCGTATAAGCGGCTGACTCCAGCAGTTTCGCCAGGCGAGCCTGGAGATTGGTGCCCTGAATCCGGTCGATCACCATCCCATTGCTGCCCAGATCCTTCAGTTCCAGTTTCAACTCCGCAGGGATATAAGAAAACAGGACGCGATCCACGCCCCCGAGCTTGTCGATTTGATTGGTGAGCCCCTTCCAGTGAGCTTCGAGTCGGGCTTCCTGATTCAAGTCTCCGACGAAATCGAACTCGTTCTCAACCCGAAGGGACCGCGCCTTTGAATCGAACCACCCCAGGATACTGGCAAATTGCTTCACGACCGCGCTGGAGTGCGCCTTGACGTTGAGGTTTACCTGCGCGAGCGGAACGTGATCCCGCGGATCGCGCGGGGATTTCGCGGCGATGAACTGCTCAACAATCGAGTTCGGTAGTGTTCGCAGAGTTGTAGCCAATTGGCCATACGCCGCCACAATTGGCTCATTGCCGTAGTCAAAATGCTGGACGTCGCCATAGCGCGCCACATCCTGATCGGTTCCGAACAGCATCTTCTTCTCAACGGGCTCCTTGGAATCGAAGTAGCCCCATTGAATCGCTGCCTTGTCATGCGGCAAGGCTTCGTGGCTTGTCCTCATCTTCCACCCCGTGAAAACTGCCGCTTTGAACGGGCTGTACTCCATCATCGAGGTCGATGCGATCTGATTTGTGTAACGGTCGAGGTTCTTACCGATCAAATAATCTTTGAACCAGTCATCCAGCTCACGAGCCGTCAATGTTGCAGCGAGACTTCCTGCGAAATTGTGGCGCAGGCCCAGAACGTGACCCACTTCATGAGCAACGACCTCCCGGACGTAATCCTGCGACGCCCGGAGGACCGCCTGATCCGTCAGTGTGTCGCTCGCCAGCAATTCCTCGAGCCCTTGCGCGTATTGTTGGGCAAATTCGGTGGGATCCATGCGGCAGGCATTCGCCGTTTCAAGAGACGCGAACGCCGAGTACGCGTCGATCAGCTTGGTGTTGCCTTTCTTCTCGACCAAGTCCCGCATTGATCGCAAGGCCGCTCGAACGCGTGCTTTCCCACTCAGGGCGAAAACGCTCGTCATGTAGGCCTGCCCATGCCGCGAATCACCCGTGCGAGGATCGATCAGCACGTCCGCGTACGCATAGCTCGCATTGTCCCACGGCACCCATTGGACCAGGTTGTACCGGGAGTCCGGAGCGGTAACCCCGTCGGGTGCCAGCTCCGCCTGGATCACGTCGCGACCAAACGCTCGATTCCAATACACAATGCCATCCCGAAGCGCCTCGGTGTAGTCCTTCGGAGTATTGGCGCTGTAGTGAATTACCACCGGCTTGTTCAAATTGAATCGTGCCATCCGACCGCTTTGCCGCCCCGTCGTCGGTTCAAGCTGGGGCGCGGTTTCAAAAAAGCGGGCGTAGCGCGTTTCGGCCGCACTCTGCTCCTTCCCGGATTTCTCCGAGGAAACATAGGCCGAGAAAAAATAGCGCACCTCGTATTGCGCCTCGACGTTCGCGTCCGATGCGCGATCTCGCGTTTGCACGCTTTGCCGGATGACGAGATACGGGTCGCGCACGTCCGCTGCGAACACACGGCTTTGCGGCACCTCGAGGGATCGATCTTTTGCGCTGGAGTCGAACCCGCTCCCCGAATTGTGCCAAATCTCCGTGAAAACCCGACGCATTCCGCGGTTGAAGTCGATCACCACCTTCCTCTCGTCCTGCTCGACAATGGGAAAGGTCGTTAGCAGGCGCCGCGCCGGCAGATCGTCCGTAACAACCAAGCCTTTGGTGGACTCGTACAAATCCACTCCATCATGGAAGAGTTCGAATCGCACGATTTTTCCTGCCAAACCAGTGCTTGTCGCCGCCGTGGCCTGCGGAATTACCGAGGCGGCCATCAGGTATTCCTTCCCGAGTGCCGCCATGGGAATCTCGATGTGAAAATGGCTGTTGGTGGTCAGCAAGAGTGGCGAGGGTTCGCTCGCGGACTCGGCTGCCCGGGCGGCGTTGCTCGATAACCAAAACGCTGCGGTTACAAGCGCGACGCCGCGTCTCATCCGCGCAGAACTAAAATTGCAGGTCATAGGCTTTACTTGAATGTCAAAAATAGAACGACGCGGATGCGTACGCAACGCCTGATACACGAATAATACTGGAGCTGCGGCTCCGTTGATTGCCCATTCTGAGGGCGGCTGATAGCGTCTTAGACACATGCACGTTTCCGATGAGCGACATTGAGTTGAGCGATTCGCTGCTGGCCAAGGCGGCCGGGTGGGAAGTGATGAAGCACGCCCGTGTGTTGCTGGCCGACGGGCGAGTCTTGTCCTCCGCATGGAAGCCACCCCTGTTGCAAGGTGTGGTGCGGTCCGACGAAAGCAGCATGCGGACCGGGCTTATCATTCGAAATGCGATCGACATTGAAAACCTGTGCCCGTGCCGCCAAAGCCGTGAAGCGGGGATTATCTGCGCTCATGCGGTCGCCGTTGCGTTGCATGCGCTGAAGCCCCCGGCTGCTGTATCGCCGGCAATACGCGCCGGGTCCGTCAATCCCGAGCCGCGCGTTGTGACACGGGATCGTGTCTTCTTGCGGCGAGCTCCGGAGGGGGAGTCGTTGCGGGTGCACATTCTCTTGCCGCCGAATCTCGCCGAAGGATTTACCCGGGGGCGTGTGATGCTGGTGCTTGAGGGAGAGACCTCGCGAGGCCGTGGTCCGTTGAACAGCCTCGTGAAGGCAGGCGTGTTTTGCATCACCGACGAGGATGGGCGGTTGCTCGATACCGTGGAGCGATTGGCCGGTGGCGACACTCCCGGAATGATCCAGCTTCTTGCGGAGGATTTCCTCGCGATTCTCCCAATTCTGGCGGGCCATCCGCGGATCTCGATTGGACGCAAGACAGCGGTGAAGGTTTGCGCGACCCCGTGGGCTCCACCGATGCGTGCGATGCTTCTGCCGGACGGCACCATCGAATTGGGCGCCCAGTCGGGCATATCCTTGCCTCCAATTCTTGCGGGTCGATCCGCCGCGTGGGTGTGGCGGAACAACGAGCTTCTCCCGCTGGCAGGAGGAACGTGGATGCAGGAGACGATGACCCAGCCTCGACGGATTTCACGGCAGGAGGTTCCTGTTTTTCTAAGCCGCGACTGGCCGCGCATCGTTGAAGCGCTTCAGACGGTGGCGGAACCGGGATCGAAGACCGCTGGTTTAGAGTCCAACTTCCGGTTGGAGGATTTCGAATTAAGCCCGGAGCCCCCGAAGTTCGTCCTGAATCTGGCGGGGGGCCTTGCTCAATTGACGGCGACGATTCAGTGCCACTATGGCAGCCGAGTGATGACCCTCGGCGTCACATCAAATGACGAAGAGGTCTGGCTGCCGGATCCGACAAATCCCCGGCGTTATTCGACACGCGATCTTGCGGCAGAGCAGGGGGCGGTTCAGCGCTTGAGGCGCAATGGATTCGGCGGACCCGATTTCCAAGGGCGCTGGCAACTTGCAGGACAAGATCGGGTGATTTCATTTTTTGCGCGTGAGCATCCTCGCCTGCAGCGCGAGTGGGAAGTGACTCTTGAGGAACGGCTTGATCGCAGCGCGCGGAATACGTTCGAACGGGTGACGCCTCAACTCCGAGTGACTTCGAGTGGCGAGCAGTGGTTCGATCTCGAGGTTCGTTACACCGGGACCGGTGGCGAGCAGTTTTCAGCGGCCGAGATCCAGCGCCTGGTTTTGGGAAGCGGCTCTGCTCGGTTGAAGAACGGGAAGATTGCGTTGATTGATGGCGGGGCCGTTGAGGAACTGCAGGATGTGCTGCTGGATTGTGCGCCGCAACAGCAGGCGTCCACGGAAGGAACTCGCTACCGCATGGGGCCGGAGCAGGCGGGTTTTTTGCAGGCAAGCCTCGGGGCGCAGGGCCTGAGCTTGGCCGCCCCGCCGGCGTGGCGCGAACGAGCGGCGCGTCAGACCGGGGAGGCCACGCTGACGTGTCCGCCTCTGGGACCTCTCGACGACATTTTACGGCCCTATCAAAAGCATGGCGTCGCCTGGTTGCGCTTTTTGAGGGAGTCCGGTTTTTGTGGAGTGCTCGCGGATGAGATGGGTCTCGGGAAAACACTGCAGGTGCTGGCCCATCTGGCGGTCCTTCGGCGGGAATCTGGCGTTGCCGGCCGGAAGCCTCAGCTCGTCGTGTGCCCAACAACGCTCGTCTTCAACTGGGTTGCCGAGGCGACCCGATTTGTGCCAGACCTCAACGTGTTGATCCTCGAAGGCGCTGGTCGAGAAAGTCGTTTTGACGCGATCGCCACAGCCGATCTCGTGGTGACCAGTTATGCATTGTTGCGCCGTGATATTGGAAAATACGGGAACATCGAGTTCGACACCGTGATTCTGGACGAAGCGCAGCACATCAAGAACCGCCAGACCCAGAACGCGCGCGCGGTGAAAGCGATTCGTTCGGAGCACCGGCTGGTGGTCACGGGCACGCCCTTGGAGAACTCCGTCCTCGATCTCTGGAGTCTCTACGATTTCCTCATGCCAGGGTACCTCGGGACGGCGGATGATTTCCGGGATCGATATGAAATCCCTATCACCCGTGAGAAGGACGCGGGTGCGCTCCAACGATTGGTCCGGAGAGTCCGGCCATTTCTCCTGCGGCGCAGGAAATCGGAAGTTGCCCCTGAACTCCCGGCCCGGCTTCGGCAGGTGGCGTGGTGCGAGCTGACGTCGGAGCAGTCCGTCGTCTATCAGCAGGTGCTCGCTGCAACGCGCAAGGAGGTAACGGAATCAGTAGGGGAACAGGGATTCGCGCGAAGCCGGATGGTGATCCTCACCGCCCTCCTCCGGTTGCGTCAAATTTGCTGCGACTTGCGTCTCTTGGACACGAAGACGCCTGCGGCCGATTCGTCTCTTTCGCCTGGGGGCAAGGTTCAGTTGTTCGGTGAGCTTTTAGACGAAGTGCTCGATGGGGGGCATCGAGTGCTCGTGTTCAGCCAGTTCACGACAATGCTCGGACTGCTTCGAGATCAGTTGAAAGAGGACGGCGTTCCCTTCTGCTATTTGGATGGATCCACGCGCGACCGGGCAACGGTGGTGCAGCAATTTCAAAGCGAACCCGGGATTCCTGTTTTTCTGATTTCTCTCAAAGCGGGCGGGACAGGATTGAATCTTACGGGTGCCGACACCGTAATCCATTTCGATCCGTGGTGGAATCCCGCGGTCGAGGACCAGGCAACGGATCGGGCGCATCGGATTGGTCAGACCCGCGTGGTCACCAGCTATAAACTAATCACGCGGGGCACCGTCGAGGAAAAGATCCTCAATCTGCAGAATCGCAAGCGAGATTTGCTCGAAGCCACGCTAACGGGTGAAGAGGAGTTTGCAGGCAAGCTGAATTGGGAGGAAATTCAAGAATTGCTTTCGTAACGCAAGCGAGATTCTCAGACGGTTGCTCACGCGAGGATTCCGTGAATGACCGAGCCGTGGTCCTGTTCCAGGCGCTTGCGTCCGGGGATCTCCAGCGTGCGAGAATCCAGTCCAAGCTGGTGGAGTACCGTCGCGTGAATGTCGGTCACGTAATGCCGGTTATCGATGGCATGAAATCCGAGTTCATCCGTTGCCCCATGTTGTACTCCCCCTCGGATGCCCCCGCCGGCCAGCCACGCGCTGAACCCTTGCGGGTGATGATCCCGTCCTGTGCCTTCGGCGCCCGGGGAACGTCCAAACTCCGTGCCAAAGACGACCAGGGTGTCGTTCAGTAGGCCGCGCTGCTTCAGATCCTTGAGAAGCGCGGCCACCGGGACGTCCACCTGGTCTGAAAGGGAGGTATGGTTCTTCTTAATGTCGCTGTGTGCGTCCCACGCCCCGCCGCCGCCGCCGCCGTGGAATATCTGGACGAAACGGACCCCTCGTTCAACGAGGCGGCGTGCCACCAAACATTGTTCGCCAAAGGATTTCGTCCCGGCTTGATCCAGTCCGTATAGCCGCCGTATATGTTCGGGTTCCCGTTCCAGTTCCAGCGTTTCCGGGATGCTGGTCTGCATCTGGAAGGCGAGCTCATACGATCGGATTCGAGCTCGCAGCTGCAGGTCGTCCGGATAGTCAATGCCCGCCATCCGATTCAGCCTGCCGAGCAACCCCAAATTGGCGGTCTGCTCTTCGGTGGTGATGGCATTGGCCGGCGGCCGGATGAAGGGCAGGGGGTTTTTTGGATCGGTGTTTAGCCGAACCCCACCGTGTTCTGGGCCAAGATAGGAAGCTCCGTACGTGAATGTTCCTCCGCAGCAGTCCCCGGTCGGCGCTCCCAGTACTACATATTCCGGGAGATTTTCATTCATCGAACCCAACCCGTAGCAAGCCCAGGCCCCGAGCGTTGGATGTTCCAGTTCCCGTGGGTGCCGGCCCGTCTGCCAGGTCAGTTGTGCCCCATGGTCATTGTGAATCGTCCAGAGCGAACGCACCACGGCGAGGTCATCCGCACAGTCACCGATGTTTCGAAACCAATCACCCACCACCAATCCGCACTCACCGTAACGGCGAAATCCGGTTTGCAGTGGCATCAAAGTCTTGCGATTTCCGTGCGACGGGTTTCCGCCGAGCACGTTGTTGTGCTCGGTTTTCAGCACATTGGCGAAGGGGGTTTCCGCGATCGATTTGCCCGCGTACTGGTTCAGCGCGGGTTTGATATCAAAGCTCTCCAGATGGCTGACGCCGCCGCATAGAAAGATCCAGATCACGGAGAGCGCGCGAGGTGTCGACTGTGGAAGGCCGGTTGGAGGAGTCCATTTTTCGTCTTCGGGCGATGGTGAGGCATCGGCCAGCAGATGCCCGTCGCGGTAGAGCAATGCACCCAGCGCCAGGCCCGTAAATCCCATGCCGGTGTCGGCGAGAAAACTGCGTCGAGTAATGCCTTGACAGGAATTCGATGAATTCATACGGCACGACGGTTGTTCAGCGAACGGTGACAAAATCGTTATGGTTAAAGAGTACCAGAGCCAAATTCTCCAAGGCCCGGTTTGAGCGTCCCGCTTCCGGAGACACCGGCTGGGACTGGGATTCGAGGAAGCAGTGACACTCCCGGAGTTCTCCGGCGGTTGGGCTTCGGGCCAGCACATAGCGGAAGGCGTCGCCGACGGCCCGATCGGGGTCCGCCTCAAAACTGGCCTGCAAGCGGCGAGCCAGGAGCCGGGCTTGGCGCAGGGCGAGTTCGCTGTTCGCCAGGGCTAGCGCCTGCTGCGGCATCACGCTCGGATGACGCTCATAGCATTCCGTCACACTCGGTCCGTCAAAAATCTGCAGAAATTCCGCCTGCTTCTCCGCCGCGTGCCGGAGATAGAGGGAGCGACGTGTGGAGGTCAGCGCGAGCTGATGATCGATTTCGGGGCCGCCCCGGGTGGAATCCAGATTGCCCGCAACCCCGAGAAGATTGTCGCGAATGCTCTCTGCCTCCAATCGATGGGAGCTCATTCGCCACAGGAAAATGTTGTCCGGATCCAGTTTTAGATTGTCTTCCGAGGGTGTCGAAGCCAGTCGGTAGGCGGCGCTCGTTACGATCAATCGATGGAGGTGTTTCATCCGCCAGGCACCACGCGTGAGCACCGCTGCGGGGCCCCTCGCCCCTCGGGAATCGGAAGAGGGCGACGTACCGGGCGCCATCAATTCTGCGGCCAACCAATCGAGCAGTTGCGGATTGCTGGGTGGACGACCGTTCCTGCCAAAATCTGAAACGGTCGGCACCAGTCCTCGCCCAAAATGTCGGAGCCAGATCTGATTCACCGCCACCCGTGCCGTCAGGGGGTTCTCCGGTGACGTCAACCATTTCGCGAATGCCAGCCGGCGGCCGGTGCTGTGGGATGGATAGGTGTCGCGCGTCCGCGCCTGAAACTGCGCATTCAAGGGGTTCGCCAAGGTATTCACCGCTTCGGTGTGCGCTCGGTTGGCGTCCTCCAGTTTTTTTCGAGCGTCGGCGGGTGCCTTCGCAGGATCGGCTCCTGTCGCGACGCGCGCCTGATGCAATCGTAGGAGCGCATCAGCCACACTCACGGTTCGCTGCAGCAGCACCAGGTTGGTCGCCCCATTGTCAGGAGTGACCGTTGACGTCGCAATGGCGCCCAAGGAGCGCTCACGGCCGATCTGTTCGGAGAGCACTCGGTGCTGCTTTTCAATCAGATCGAGTAGAAGGGCTGCCTCAACCCGCTTCTCGGGCGTGGCATGGGTGCTGGACGCCTGTTCTGCGGCGGCTGTCTGGGCCGTTGCAATCGCCCGTGCGCTCATCGCCAGCAAATCATCCCGAACGAACTCTCGATCGTCCGGGTACTGAGCCGCAGGCGGAAGGATCACCTCTTCGATCTCGAGCTTTCCCCCAAGAGCCTCGGGAACTCCCGCGGTAATGACCTCGTTTGTCAGCGGATTTCGCTCGTCGCCTCTGACAAACAACCACGTCGGAGTGTTCGTGCTGTCGAAAGCACGCACCAATCCATCCCGTGCGACCTCCACGTGGCCCGGGATACGATCCGTGCGCACCTGATGGGGTTCAAAAATGGCACGCAACGCGTAGTATTCTCGTTGCGAGATCGGATCATACATATGGTCATGGCATTTGGCGCAACCTGCAGTGAGGCCCAAGAATGCTTGCGCGGTGTGCTTCACAGTGTCCTCAAGCCATTGTTCGCGTGAGAGCATCTTATAGTTTCGAACCAGGAAGCCTGTCGCTCGGAGTGCGTTGGGATCCGCAGGAGATTGTTCATCTGCAGCCAACATCTCGGTTACCATGCGATCGTACGGGAGATCGGCATTCAGGGATTCAACGATCCAGTCCCGCCAACGCCATATATGTGGCTTCGAATCGCGCACCTGGTTTCCATCGGCCCAACCCGCCCAGTCGCTGTAGCGCCAGACATCCATCCAATGCCGGGCCCAGCGCTCGCCGTACCGGGGGTCGTCCAAGAGACGGTCCACCACCGTTTCCCAAGCGGTCGCGGAATTGTCCGCAAGAAACGCCGCCTGCTCTCCGGGATCCGGATTGAGACCGATCAAGTCCTGATATACCCGCCGCAATAAGACGTCGCGCGGCGCAATTGGCCGGGGTTTCAATCTTCGCTGCGCCCATTCGGCCGCAAGAAAATCGTCAATGGGATTGCGACGTTCAAATCCCCCGGGCGCGGGGGCCACCACGGGAACGGGGGGGCGGCGGACGGGTTCAAACGGGCGCCAGCGGTATCCGGCGAGAAATTGCTCGAACGCGTTCAGGCGCCCAGCGGCACCGCCCAACTCGGTCGGGTCAGGGACATCGTCCTTGTCGCCCGGATTGTGCCCAAGCAAGAGTTCGGTGCGATTATCCACACCATCGACGTCGGCATCTTCCGAGGCGATCCGGTTCAAGCGGTCGTCCAAATCCAATGCCTTGCCCGATTGTCGCACCTCGTCGCCGACCTGCCGCAAGCGGGCGCCGAAAGGATTGTGAGGAAAGTCGGCAAGGTTCTTTGGATTTTTCGCCTCGCTGGGGAGGTGGCAGGTGGTGCAGCGAGCCAGTTTGCGTGCGAGGAATCGATCAAAGTGACGCTCCAAGGCAGCCTTGTTGGCCGGAGTCGCTTCGGTAGGCAAGAGGGCAGTCGCCAACAGGCCTGCCATCAACGGGAAACGGAGCCAGTCGATCCAGCTCACCGAAATGGATGTGCGCCAAAACACGGGGATTCAATGAGGACGCTAGCGCGGGAGTGACCCGTGGCCAAGGACGGATATGCGCGCAGATTGTCTTTGGGCGTAAGGCCAAAAACTTCTGTCCGCGCCCACCCTCGATGCCTCGCAGGTTAGCAACCCGCGATACAGCGGACTAGGCCGCCTGCACTACGACACGCTCGCTTATTCACGCTCGCCGATTACCGCATCAGATGTTTCTGCAGATACCCGACCGTTTGCCGGACATTCTGATCCACTTCCATTCGGTCCTTCACAGCCCTGCACGCATGGAGCACCGTGCCGTGGTCTCGTCCTCCAAATGCATCTCCGATGATACTGAGTGAAGATTCAGTCAGCTGTCGGGACAGAAACATGGCAACCTGCCGAGGGAAGGCGATGTTTTCGGGACGCCGCTTGCTGGTCATATCCGCAAGGCGGATGTCGTAGTGTTCCGCGACCTGCTTTTGGATTGAACCAATGGTAACGGATTGCCGGCCCTCCTGTTGGAGGATTTCGCGCAAGAGGGACTCGACGACCGCGACGGTAATGGCCTTGCCGGTGAGCGAGGAGTAGGACGCGACCCGGACGAACGCACCCTCCAAGCGCCGGATATTGGTGCGGATCCGTTGAGCCAGGAAATCCCGAACTTCGGCGGGAAGCTCAATATGCATGATTTTCTCCTTCTGGCGCAGGATTGCGATGCGGGTTTCGACGTCCGGAGCCTGGAGGTCGGCCGTGAGGCCCCATTCAAACCGCGAAACTAGGCGCTGTTCCAGCCCCTGGATTTCATTGGCGGGCCGGTCGCAGGTCATCACGATCTGTTTCCGATTCTCGTGCAGCGTATTGAACGTGTGGAAGAATTCCTCCTGGATTCGCTCCTTTCCAGCCAGAAACTGGACATCATCGATCAGCAGCAGATCGACGAGCCGGTACTTCTTGCGGAATTTCGGCAACTGACCCGCTTGCAGGGATTCGATGAACTCATTGGTGAATTTTTCGCAACTGAGGTAGGCGACTCGCGCGGCCTTGCGCTGCGCTAGCACCTGGTGGCCAATGGCGTGGAGCAGGTGGGTTTTTCCGAGGCCGACGCCGCCAAACAGAAAGAGGGGATTGTACGTCTTGCCGGGGTTCTGGGCAACCGCGACGGCGGCACCGTGGGCGAGGTTATTGTTATTACCCACCACGAATGTTTCAAACGAGTTGCTTGGATTGAAGGAGGCGTCGGCTTGCCGTGGATTGCATGCGACCTCGACCGCCCGTGGTGTGCCTTCCGAATTCTCCGGCATCATGGGGCGCGGGACGCTTCCAGGAGCGTTCATCCCACCGCGGAAGGCAATCTCGGTCACCGCACCGGCTACGCGGCTGACCACACTGCGAACCACATCCCGGTAGTTGTCCTGCATCCAGGAAGCCGCGAAATCGTCGGGAGACTCGAGCTCCATGACTCCATTGATGAGAGTTATCGGGCGAAGCGGAGCAAACCACATGTTGAAGATCTCTGGCTTCAACATCCCGCGGAGCACGTCCACAGCGTCGGACCAAACAGAATCGGCGGATGCGTGCATGCGCTCGGCGTGGAGGGGTGGCGTTAGTACTTCCATGTGTTTATTCACCGGTGCCCGTTCACACAACTGTAAACATGCGGAGCCACAACAATTTGCAGAGGAGACTTGACGAGAGTCCAAAGAAAGAAGGGCTCTCATTTCCTAGAAAATCGACATGTCTAACTTTATAACACTTTGAATACATTATAGTTACAACTTAATTGTGGCATGGCGTGCTTCCCGTTGAAATCCGGCGACTATCCGGTAAATGAGTTGCGGCACGCGAGGCTTCTAGGAGAAAGAGCCATTGGGGACGAGGGAAACTTTTCCGGTGTTGTTCGCAAGTTATTCACAGTGTCAGAAACTACCGATTTTTCGGGCTTTTTGACGATCTTAACCGTTGAGGAACCTCCCTATTCCTAGGTATCTCCCTCGATCATTCACAGATCGAGTTCGCTAGTTTTGACGAAATCGGTTCCGTAAGTCAGGCTGAGCATTCGATGAGCCGCAAAAAAAGAGCCGTCCGCCCTGGGACCTCGGGGAACTCCCGGCCGACACCATCCGCACCCATGCCTGTAGATTTGAGTGAATCGCCTCCGGCTGGAATGTTGTGGCTGGCCCGTGGGCTGCTGCTGGTTGCCCTGGGGATAGCCGCCTACCTATCCGTTGTCTCACTCAATGGCGGGGGCATTGCGGGCTGTGGCGCGGATGCCGGGTGCAGCGAAGTCCTCGGGAGCCGATGGAGCAAATGGATCGGGATTCCAGTGAGCCTGCCGGCGGCGTTGGCGTATCTCGTGATGATCGGAATGACGTTTGCTGAACTCCGTTCGGTAAACAGTCGCTGCGTGCTTCAGACATTGTGTCTTGTAATTTTCGGCGCGGCCGCCTGGTTTGTCGGATTGTCCGTTTTCGCCGTCGGCAAGGTTTGCCCGTATTGCCTGATGACCCATGCGTGCGGGGTGGTCGGTTCAGGCCTGTTGCTGGCTTGGCTGACAGGGCGACACCCACTGCTGTCGGCGAAAGGAGCTCTGGACGGCGCGTGGGAAAGAGCGATTCCTGCGGCATTGGCCGGACTGGTCGCCCTGATCGGCGGTCAGTTATTGTTCGCCCCAAAGTCGTTTCGCGTCGCTTCGATGGCTTCGAACACCAATTCCACCCGGCTCGCGGCGCCGGGAATGAGCCCCCCAGCGGCGCCCGCAGTCGCAGTCACACTCTCGTCGACGGGGGGGCTGGCGCTGGGCGCTTCCGCAACCTCGAACAGCGTGCAACGCTCGCCAGCGATTTTGCCCACAGTGCCGCCGTCGCAGGAGTTGAGTTCGGCCGGTCCGCCGCCCTCCCATCCGACGCTGCGGCTCCATGGCAGCGCGTTCGCTCTGGATCTAACAGACGTGCCGGTGCTGGGGTCCGCTTATGCCGAGAAGGTCATGGTTTCGATGTTTGATTATACCTGCGAACATTGCCGTCACGCTCACACTTCGATCATGACCGCACAGCGGTATTTTTCGAACCGGCTCGCAGTCGTCAGCCTGCCCACGCCATTGGATTCAAAGTGCAATCCGTGGATCCGCCGCACTGCTGAGCAGCATGAGAACGCGTGTGCACTGGCGCGGTTGGCGCTGGCCGTTTGGCGGTCGGATCGCAAGCGCTTTCCGGAATATGACGAATGGGTGATGACCTCTGCCGATGCTCTGAGACCGGAGCGGGCACACGAACGAGCGTTGGAACTTGTCGGATTAATCGCATTGGAACGTGCTTTGGGAGATCCGTGGATCGACCAAACGATTCGGACATCGGTATCCCTTTATCGCACCAATTGGTTGGTGGCCAAAAGCAGCTCCATGCCGATGATGGTGATAGGGACCAACGTCATTTCAGGGTCGGTACGATCTCCCAATGAGGTTTTTCAACTGCTCGACCGAGGGCTTGGACTCAAGCAAACCCCTTGAAAAATTAAATCCACCGGCAATCAAAGGTTCCACGGATCATGATAACTAATCCGAGCAGCCTGACGGAGCAGACGACATTCCATCGACTCGCAATCGAAGCGTGGCGTTGGCGACTACGTTGGGCAATTCTGATGTTGAGTGCCAGCACCGCGAGTGGCAGGGGTCGTACGGAGGTCACCGCTACAGAGTTGCTTCGGCATGCTGGAATGGCCAATGCGTCGGCGGCTGCAAGCCTTTCGGCAAATCTTTTTGTGGTGGCCAGCGACGAAGATAATCGGTTGAGAATCTATTCCTCGGGATCCAATGGCGCACCCGTATTTGTTCGTGACTGTGGCCCGTTTCTGGGGTTGACGGGCCACGCGTTGGAGGCGGACATCGAGGGCGGCGCCCGCGTGGGGGACCGAATCTTCTGGCTCGGCTCGCATTCGCGAAATCAGGAGGGCCGCTGGCGGGGAAATCGGCACCGCTTCTTTGCTACGGACGTCATCACCAACGCCAACGGATTCAACGTAATACCCGCAGGTCAACCTTGCACCGATTTGCTGGAGCAGATCCTGGCCGATCCACGGTTTGATCATCTGGATTTGAAGGCTGCTGCGCTCAATGCGCCGGAACGGGGAGGGATCAATCTCGAGGGCTTGGCGGCGACCTCGACGGGCGGATTGCTCCTGGGATTTCGCAGTCCGGCCCCAGAAGGGCACGCGCTATTGATTCCGTTGATCAACCCCGCAGATGTTGTGGTCGGGCGGCCGGCCCGGTTTGCCGATGCGATCCGGTTAAATCTGGAGGGGTTGGGAGTACGGGACATCGTATGGACCGGGTCTGAGTATTATGTCATCGCGGGAAGTCAGGGAAAGGGGGGTGTGGTCGGCCTGTATCGGTGGAAGGGGCCCCAGCATCGTCCCAAAAAGCTGGACTGGCGCCCGCCGCATCACTTCAACGCGGAAGCCCTCGCCGTGTTCGGGTCGCCGGAACATCCAACGTTGCTGGTGCTCAGCGACGATGGACGTGCGATGAAGTCAACCGGTGAATCCAGTTTCCGAAGTCTCCGGATGGTGCCCTAGGGTCGGCTGCTGGGGTCGAGCCGTGACTCGGGAAAAACGACACCCCGAATCCAGGTGGCATTGGTCTAGCGCCATGATGGAGGCATCACGGCACTCGGAGTCGGTAAAAGAACGGACCTGGACCCGCCGCGCTCGTATCCTTGAAATCGGTTCGTGGCACGCTTCCCTGAATGCCGGTCTGCACCGGTGCGAAGGGGCCCTTCAAATTTCCAGACCGTTCCAACGTGTAGGTTCGGCTTGTCGCCGCCTGCCAGGAGACGGTGAATTCGGGCGAACTGGGGGGTAGCAGCCGCAGGTACGATGAAGCATCCCTGGGATAAGTACGGGCAAGAAACTCCTCAAGATCACTGTAGCCGTCGCCATCGCGATCGCCTGAACCATTACTTGCGAAATCATTGAGGAATTCCGCCTCCCAAGCGTCAGGCAATCCGTGACCGTCGAGATCCTGAGACGACAGATTTAGGCGTACGAGTTCCCATCGGTTTTTCAATGTGTTGTTGTGGTGCAGGAGGAGAACCGTGGGTGGGGTCTTAGTGAATGCCGTGCGATCCACTTCCAATTTTATGGGTCCTGATTCGCGAAACAGGGGCGAATGTTCCAGACCCTAACGCGTTGTATCGATGCCCGGTCTGGCAGCGTCGAACGGAATCCAATTGCTAGTTTCGCTGACGGTTTCCACGAGAGTACGGACCCGATAGCGGAATCGGGGCTGGGTTTCAGTAAGGCCAATCTTGCGTGCGGGCGCGGGAAGAATCAGCACCGAATTCGCCATCAGGGCCGTATCGAATTTGTCCGGCGGTAGAACGTTGATAAGGCCACCTTCCACGACATCCTCCGTCTCGCTGTTTAGAATCCCGTTCACGAACCCGTCGTTCATCGAATCCCGGCCAGAAACCGTATTGGAAATCACGCCTTCGATCGAGGTGTTGATCACCTCAAACTCCGAGCTGTCGTTGTTGTTGAGGTCGATTTGTACGTTGATCGAATTAAATACTCGTTGCGGCGTCGTCCAATTGCCGGCGAGGGCTATGCCAAAGTAGACCGTTGTGTTGCTGATGGATCCAGCCGTGCTGAAATCGGAGGCCGCCCCAAGGGCAACTTGGTCGACCGCCGCGCGGGGGCCGGATAACCCCCGAACGCCGTTGGTTCCTCCCAGAACGAATGCAGAAACCAACGGATCACTGAGCACCCGGGCCCCAGCGATCGCGACGGCCGCCAGGCTGGGGTCACCCGTCATGACTCCAACCTTCGCCCGTGCCGATGCGAGATTTCCCACCGCCTTTGGCACCGCCATGAAGGGAACGTGCAGGGTGACGTCTTCCCCGCGGAACCAGATCGATCCACTGGCTTCGGGTAGGTACGTGCGGGGTGGGTGGCGTCCACGGGGCCCGACGTTTGGTCCACCACGTGCTCGAATTTTGACGGGTCCGCTTCCAGTCGAATCGTCAGTATTGCTGCCCCCTGGCCGGGGACGGAAATCGCGGAAAGTTTTGACGTCAGGACGAACCCCGGGAATGGAATCGTGTTGCTGATGGCCACGTCGAATCGCATCGCCTTGTTCCCATGATTGATCAGGCGGACCTGGCGTGTTTCGGTGTGTGGCAGGGACAGTTCAAGGAGTCCGAAGTTTACCGCGACCTCGCCGTCCTGCGTGTCGACCCGCGCGACCACGGGTGTCGCCACGGCGGCGGCCACGTTTAGGCGTCCGGCTCCAATCTGTGATTCAGGATACCGGTGATGATTCTCGTCGAAAAGTCCCACCGCCGTGTTCATGAGTGCCGCCTTGATGTCCTCCACGGGCCAGCCGGGATGGGCCTGTCGAAGCAATGCGGCGGCCCCGGCCACATGCGGGCATGACATGGAGGTGCCGTCGAAAACGGCTGGACGGGATCCGCCGCCGGCGCGGGCGGATCGAATTTCCGTGCCCGGCGCCGAGAGGTCGGGCTTGAGGTGAAAGCTTGGTTGGGACGGTCCGCGGGAGCTGCTTTCGGAAAGCCTGTCGGCTCGTTCAGGATGTTGAACGACGGTGTCTCCGGTGAACGTGACGTTGACTTCGGTGTCGAGGACCGCAGCGAGACGGGCGCCATCGGCCTTTGAGATCATAACTCCGGGAATTTTGATGTCCTCCGTGTTCCCGCTGCCACCCATCGGGACTGGATCTCCGTCGACGTTATTCACCATGATGACCCCGATGGCTCCGGCTGCCTGGGCCTTCCGGATCTTGTCGGTGAAAAAGCAAATCCCGCGATCGATCAGGGCGATCTTCCCTTTAAGTGCAGCCGCGTTTGTGAGCGCGTCGCAGACTAGGTGAGGAAGCGCCTGCACCACCGGTGCGGTAATCACCGCAATGTCCGCCAGCGGGGTGGTAAATGTTCCTTCGACCGCTGAATACAACCCGGCCACGCTATTCGGTGCATTGACGCGGAGTTGCAGGCTGACCGATCCGTTGTCGACCGAGATGGCCCGGGCGGCGACCCCGGGGCTGCCTATGTTCGCCACCACATTTCCTTGGTTACCGGCGGCGACGACCACGATACAGCCGAGTTGACTCAGGCTGTTGACGGCGGATTGCTCGAAATCGCGCCCCCCCTTCTGTTCCAAAACTGGAACTGAGGGATAAGTTTGCCACATCGACGTGATCATCAAATGATCCGTCGCCATTGGGATCCGCGCAGGCATCGAAGGCATTCAGGATTGCCTCGGTCGACGTGGGGCCGTCGCGGCCTAAAATTTTCCACGCGTAGAGTCTAGCCTTGGGCGCAACGCCCGGGCCGATCAGGAAATCCGACATAGCCGGTAGATTTATATACGTGCCCCGGTAGGTTTTCCCGGTGGTAAGCACGCCAAACCCGGCGGCGATACCTGCGACGTGGGAGCCGTGTCCATTGGCTTTTGGATCCAGGGGATCGGGGTCCGGAAACGGCGTGTTGTGGTCCGGATCCGAGCCATTGAAGTCGTCCCCTACGAAATCAGTTCCGCCGATCACCTTCGCCGTCGGGAAGCTTCCCACCTCAATCCGGGTGGGATTGTTCCCGTTGAAACTGGCGACGTTGCCCGAACCGCCGAATTGGGCGTGGGTGTAATCGATCCCTGAATCGATGATCCCAATGGTCATACCTTCACCGGTTAATCCGCCCGCCTGGCTTTTCCATGCAATGGGTCCGTCGATGAACGGAACACTTGTTTCCAAACTTCGGTAGAACAGCTTGCTCGGTTGCATATCGAGGATTCCGGGCAAGCTGTGAAGCTGGTTCGTCTGCTCCGAGGGTAACTCCACGCAGACAAGGTTCAGCAGTTTTGAGTACCGTTGGGTGACACGCCCCCCCAGTCCTTCAATCGCCCGGGTGATCTCGGTGTGTTGCCGTGCAATTGCAGACGCTCTGGCTTCCCCCGCCACCGGGCATCGAGAAGGCGGGCTCCTGATTTCCGAGCCGCCAGGACCGTGGTCGCGGTGGAGTCGCCCTCCAGTTGGACCAGCCAGACTGTCCTTTTTTCAGCAGCGTTTGCCAAAGCGGAATGGAGGCATCCGAGGACGAGAATCGTGTGCAGACAGAAAGCCTTCAAATCGGGATGGCAGATCACACCTCGAACGGTAGAGACATTGCCCGCGTCGCGAAAGGCCCAGTTCACAGTGGATTCTCGCTCCCTTGGGCTCGGTCAATAGTATTGTAGTATTAGCCGCGCGTCCGTCGAGTGATCCGATTTCGGTACTGTTCGGTCGATGACACCTCTTCTCCGTCGGCTTGACATCGGCTTTCCATCGGCTCCGATCGAGACGTCGAGTTTGCAGCTAGGGGACGCAGAACGGTTGTTCGCCGCGTCGTGGCAGGATATTCTTCGACGATTGGCCGAGCTGCGCATCATCTGTATTTCGGTCCGCGAATTGGTTGAGTTCATCTGCCGCACGGGTGATCTCGGCGGGCGTGGGGAGTTCGTCGGCCCGGCACGGGCCTTGGCGGGCGTCCGTGGTCATCAACGGGTCCAAGGAGCACGGCCCGCCGGCTACGCCAAAGAAGTCACGCTCGCGCATAGCGTCGTCGTGGATGATTTCACTCTTCAAATCAAAGGCCGGATCGACGGCCTTCTACACGACGGCGAAACCCTTTGGCTTGAGGAAATCAAAACCGTCGCCGGAGCGTGGGGCGCGCAGGCGAATCCGCTGCATTGGGCACAGGGCAAAATCTACGCCTTTATTTACGCGCATCAGCAAGACCTTCCGGGCCTCGAAGTGCGATTGACGTATCTCGATCTCGACACGGAATTGGCGACGGAATTTCGCGAGCGGTTTTCGCGCGCGGAACTGGAAGCCTTTTTTGCCCGAGTCACGAGCGAGTATCTCGATTGGGCGCGGGCTCAGTTCGATTGGCGGCGCGAGCGCGACGCCTCCATCGCCCCGCTCGCGTTTCCCTTCGCTGCCTATCGCCCGGGCCAACGCGCCTTCGCCGTGGCTGTTTACCGGACGCTCGCCCGTGCCGGAACGCTTTTCGCCGAGGCGCCGACTGGCATTGGTAAGACGGTGTCCGTGCTATTCCCGGCGATGAAGGCTCTGGGTGAGCGTCGCATCGCCAAGATTTTTTATTTGACTGCCCGCACCACCGGCCGCGCCGTCGCCGAGAAAGCCTTGGCTGACCTTCGACTCGCCGGGTTGCGCTGCCGCAGCGTCACATTAACCGCGAAGGACAAGATTTGTTTCAACAACGGCCGCCCTTGCGATCCGGCCCTGTGCCCGTTTGCCGTCGGCTACTATGATCGCAATAAATCAGCGATGCGTGAAGCATTGCAGCAGGAGGCATTGACCCGATCCGCAATTGAAGAAGTAGCGCGCCGGCACACCGTCTGCCCGTTTGAACTCTCGCTCGATTGCGCGCTTTGGGTGGATGTGGTCATCGGCGACTACAACCATGTGTTCGATCCGGCGGCCAAGCTCAAACGCTTCTTCGGCGAAGAGACCGGTGACTACGCCTTCTTCATCGACGAGGCACACAATCTCGTGGATCGAGCGCGCGAAATGTTTTCCGCTGACTTGCGCAAGGACGCGGTTCTCGCGACCCGGCGCTCCATTCAGGAGGCGTTGCCGGCCTGCGCCAAGGCGTTGGGCAAGGTGAACTCCTTCCTGCTGAAGCTGCGCAAGGAAGAGGGCGCGGCGGAGGGGCAGGTGAGGAAAGAGTTGCCGGAAGAACTGCTGCCGGCGCTGCGAAAATTTCTGAAAGAAGCGGAGGTGTGGCTGGCACAAAATCGCCCGGCACCTTTTCGCGAAGAATTGATGGATTTGTACTTCACCGTCAACGCGTTCCTGCGCACCGCCGATCTTTATGACGAGCGATTCGTCACGCTTCTCGAAGGTGATCGTGACTTGCTGCGGCTGCGTCTTTTTTGCCTCGACCCGTCGCGGCTACTGCGGGAGGCACTCGATCGAGGCAAGGCAGCGGTGTTTTTTTCGGCCACGTTGTCACCGCTCGATTACTTCCGTCAACTGCTCGGGGGCGATGCAGCGGACTCGACGATGCAACTGCACTCCCCCTTTCCTCCCGCGCATTTGCGATTGCTGATCGAAGACGGAATCCAGACCAACTTCAAATCACGTGGGAGCAGTTACGACGCGGTGGCCCATTCGATTGCTGCGCTCGTGGCGGGGCGCAACGGCAACTATCTCGTCTATTTCCCGTCCTACCACTATCTCGGCGAAGTCCTCGCCCGATTTCACGAGTTGCATCCGACCGTGCTGACGCGGCTTCAGACACCGGCGATGAGCGATGCGGAGCGGGATCGATTTCTGGCGTCGTTTATTGCTGAGCCGGATCAAACGCAGGTCGGTTTCGCGGTGCTTGGCGGGGTATTTGGCGAAGGCATTGATCTCGTCGGCGAACGGCTGGTGGGCGCGGTGATCGTCGGCGTTGGCTTGCCGCAGCTCTGCCGTGAGCGCGATCTAATGCGCGACTTTTTTGAGCAACGCTATGGCGGCGGTTTCGATTACGCCTATACGTTTCCGGGGATGAACCGAGTGCTTCAGGCGGTTGGTCGCGTCATTCGCTCAGAGATAGATCGGGGGGTGGTGCTGTTGGTCGACGCCCGGTTTCGTGAATTGCGCTACCTCCAATTGTTTCCGGCGTGGACGCACCCCGAGTGTGTGCGGGGCGCGGAGGAAATCGCGGAGAAAGTCGGGAGCTTTTGGAAAACTGCGGCGGAGACATCCAGCCATGGAGTCGGTCACGGTTAGCAGAAAAGAATTGAGGTCGCGACAATACCCAGGGTGATCGGTCCTGCGGTTCGGGCGCAGCGGCGGGCAGTGCGGACCAAATTACGGAGCACCCGGGTCAGTAATTGAGAATCCGCCAGCGCGGCCGCATCCGGTGGACGGCTAAGCTCGATGCTTCCCTGGGCGCAGCCGGCAGTGTTTCAGACCCGGGTCCTCCGGCAGAACGACCCCCTGAGACCTATTTCATCGGCATACCTGGCTCGGACTTTCCATTCGTTGTCAGGATTTGAAAATGATGAACCCCTGCTGCCAGCGGATGATCGCTCGTCCAGACGATTTCCTTGGCGAAATTGACTTCCACCATTGAGATGCCCTGGTTGGCAGCGTGGCTACCGATCACCGTGTTGCCGTTCGCGAGGCGCTGTGAACCGCACGGGTCCTTAAACAATCCGTGCATATCCTCGTTCGTGATTTTCCAAACGATTTCGCCCCGCGGATTAAATTCGGCCAGCTTGTTGCCGTGCGTGAGCGATACAACCGTGTTGCCATTGTCCAATCGGATCGCAGTGAACGGCCAGTTTTCCGCTGCCCGCCCTCCGACTTCCTCCAAATCTGTCCGCAACACCCGAACGATTTTTCCTTCAGGCGTATATTCCTTGATCGCAAATGCCAGCAGGTGCGGGACCAGGTAATTGCCGTTCTTCAACTGTCGCGCCATGCGAGTCTGCATGTGAGCGTTGTCGGTCTCCGGCTGCAGGGGTACTTCCAGCACGATAGTGCCGGCTGGATTGACTTCCAACAACCTCGGGTGCCCTCCCAACTCGGTGACGAGTGTGTTGCCATTGTAGAGGCGTTGTGTGGTGCCAATCTCGCTGTTCTCCTTGCTCCGCTGATACGAGAAGATGACTTTCTTGTCCCTCGTGACTTCTTCAACGCGGTCGCTCCAGGCGGCCAGGAGATTGCCATTTGGAAGAATAAATCCATCCCGGGTTCCGCCCCGGTACTCCCAATCGGCGCTACCCTGCTCGTTGATGATGGCGGTCTTCCCACCCATGACCAGGTACGAATGGCGAATACCCGTTGGAGAAACCGACGCAGTCTCAGCGGACCCGATCGGGCCGGCACTGCAGGCAATGGCGAAAATAACTCGGATGCAGGAAAGAATTCGAATAGACATTGGAGGTGGAAGATTGTCATCGAAAAGTATCAGCGGACCAATGTAATTTTTTTTCATGCAGAGCTCAGATTGATTTCCACATCGATGAACGAGTAGTCTGTCACAGAATTCTGAGTATCCGCGAATGAGCCCCTTGCCTTTCATGGCCGCGTTGACCGTTGTGATTGCGACGGCCCTGCTTTTTCTGTCCTCGGCGGCACACGCTGCCGGCTCGACAGAGGACGGAGATTTCTTCGAAAAGAAAATCCGCCCCATCCTCGCCGAGCACTGTTACGAATGCCACAGCGCAACCAGCGCCAAGCTCAAGGGCGGTTTGCGAGCCGATGGCAGGCTCACGTTGTTGAAGGGCGGCGACTCCGGCCCTGCGATCATGCCCGGAAAACCAGAATCCAGCCTGCTGATCGCTGTCCTGTCGCATCGGCACAAGGACATCGCGATGCCTCACAAGAAGGCAAAGCTCCCGGATGCGGTGCTCGCCGACTTCGAACGTTGGATCCGGGACGGAGCTGTCTGGCCCGGGGAGGGTTCGGTGGCGCCTCCCATGAAGCCCGGTGGGTTCGATCTGGAGGTCCGGAAGCAGCGACTCGCCTGGATCTGGGAAAATCCCCGCCGAAGCGCCCTCCCGCCGGTTACCAACAGCGCATGGCCCAGCGCCTCCGTCGACTGGTATATCCTGAATCAGCTCGAACGGGAGGGACTCCAGCCGTCGCCACCTGCGGAACCGGATGTCTGGCTCCGGCGTGTCTATTTTGCGCTGATCGGTCTTCCGCCGGCTCCTGGGCAACGGGAGGCTTTTTTGAACGACGATGCCCCCGATGCCCGAGAACGGGTCGTGGATCAACTCCTGGCTTCGCCGAGTTTTGGTGAGCACTGGGCACGCCACTGGCTGGATCTTGTGCGCTACGCTGAGTCCCGCGGACATGAGAGCGATTATATCATTCCCAATGCCTACGAGTATCGGGATTACGTCGTGCGGGCGCTGAATGCGGACGTTCGCTACGACACGTTTGTGCGCGAGCACATTGCAGGCGATCTGCTCCCCGAACCCCGGCGACACCCTCAGAAAGGGTTCAACGAATCCATCCTCGGCACCGGTTGGGCGTTTCTCGGCGAGGAAATCCATTCGCCTGTGGACACCCGGCAGGACGAAAACGAACGGATCGACAATCGCATCGATGTTTTGTCGAAAACGTTTCTCGGCCTAACGGTCTCCTGCGCCCGGTGTCATGACCACAAGTTCGACGCCATTTCCCAGCGGGATTACTACGCTCTGGCAGGCTACTTCATCAGTTCGGGTCAACGACTCGCCCGATTCGAAACCATGGAGAACGAACGGGCCGTGGCCAAACAATTGGAGGATTTAAAAACCCGGTGGGTCACAGACCTCGCAGCCTGTCTCTCCGCCAGCCACACGCCTGTGCTGTCTGAGTTGCCGGAGTATTTGTCAGCCGCAGCCACCGCTGCAGTCGACGCAACCAATATCACCCTGAAGGCCGGCGTACGTCTTTATCCGTCGCAGTTCACGCCAAGCCTTTCAGCTCTCGTTGAACGTCTCGCGACCGAACGTTCTCTCGACAGCCAACTCTTGGGGCAATGGACCGCCGCCTTGGTCAGTGCCAGGCAGGACCCAGATGATCTGCTGCATCCGTATGCGAGGATGACCCAACCGGAGGCTGGTTCGCAATTGCCAGCAGCCGTCGGCGCGGTCGAATTGGGTCTACCCGAAGGAACCCGAGTGTTGGTGGACTTTGGAAAACTCCCGGAACACGAGTGGTACGCCGATGGCGTCGGTTTTGGTCTGCACCCAGGTCGCCGTGGCGAATTACAACTCGTTGCTCCGTTCGGCACCAACGGTCCCTCCATTCGCATCGCCACACGAACCGCCGCACGGTCGGATCCCGATTGGCGAAATCTCGATCTCAGCCCTGGAGTTGAACGGGAGCCCTCCATGTACGGTGGGTGGAAACGCGACGGCGTCATGCTGCGCACCCCAAAATTTGAACTTTCTCACGGAAAGATTCACTACCTTGTTCGTGGAAGCGGTCGTCTGCTCGCCGCTGTCGACTCGCAACATCTGGTTACCGGGCCGCTCCATACGGTGCTCGTACGGGAATGGGCCAACGAAGACCGATGGCATTGGATTTCCCAGGATCTATCCGAATACGAGGGCCACCGTGTCGCGATCGAATTCTCGCCCGGTAATGAATTTAACACTTCAATCGCCCTGATCGTCGAATCCGAGAAGAAACCGGACTCTCCAAAGTCGGCTGGCCAGCACCTCGCAGAAGTTCTTGCAGAACGGAAAGCAAACACGCTCGCCGCCGCCGGCAGAGCGTGTCAGGAACTGTTCACAACCGCTTCGAAATCGTTGGGCATCGCTGGAGTCCCCGCCGGTTCGCTGGAGGTCTCCCATTGGTTGCTGCGACATCCTGAACTGTTTTCCGGCAAGACCGGCGAATGGCCGGAACTCGTCGCTCGTACCATTCGCGAGTATCTCGCGGAACGGGACCCCATCGTTCGTCGTATCCAGTGGAATTCTCGAACCGCTCCCGCCATGATGGAGGGCAATGGCGTGGATGAATACTTGCTTATACGCGGTAAGCACCAAACCCCAAAAGGATCCGTCCCACGCCGCTTCCTGGAAGCGGTCACTGGCCCGGAACCCGTCGTGTATCCTCACGGAAGTGGCCGGCAACAACTGGCCGACGCATTGACCGATCCGTCGAACCCGCTCGTTGCCCGCGTACTCGTCAATCGCGTATGGCATCACCTCTTCGGGCGCGGCATCGTAGCTACCGTGGACAATTTCGGCTGGCTCGGACAACGCCCCACCCACCCTGAACTCCTCGACGATCTCACCGCATCGTTCGTGCTGGAGGACCAGTGGTCGCTCAAGAAACTCCTCCGAAACCTTGTCCTATCGCGCACCTACGGACAGTCCAGCAAACCGGCCAATGCTCGCGCCGAGGAGCGGGATCCGGAAAACGTGCTCCTGCACCGCATGAATCTGAGACGCCTGGAAGGCGAAGCTATCCGGGATGCCATGCTTTCCATATCGGGTCGACTCGACGAACGGATGTCCGGCGTCTCCGTGCCGCTGCACGAATCCCAGGTCGTCGAGGCTCGTGGCCTCCGGGCCGAGCGTGGCCCCCTCGATGGAGGCGGCCGCCGCAGCATCTATATTGCCGCACGACGCAACTTCCTGCCCATGATGATGACGGCGTTTGACACACCGACGCCCTTTACCACGGTGGGCCGCCGCAATGTTTCGAATGTGCCTGGCCAGATGTTGTTCCTGATGAATGATCCGTTCGTCCATGAGCAGGCCAGCGTCTGGGCAAGGCACCTCCTCGCGGCAATGCCCGACGCGTCAACAGAGGATCGCATTCGACACCTTTTTCAGGCCGGGTTCAGCCGCGTCCCCGATGCCAAGGAGCTGGATCGCTGCCGCGCAACTCTCCGCGAAGTCAGTCTTGCCACGAGCGGCGGAGCAACCGGACCCGACCCCTGGACCGAGCTCTGCCATGCCCTTTTGGGCGTCAAGGAATTCATCTATGTCCGCTAGTCCTGTTCACTGCCGGTCCTGCATAAGCCGCCGCGACCTCCTCAAATCCTTTGGATGCGGATTCGCGTCCGTGGCTTTCTCAACTCTGTTTGGTCAGGAGATCCTGCGCGCTGGCGTCTCCCGGCTCAGCCCGCTTGCCCCCCGCCCGCCCGGTTTTAAAGCGCGGGCGCGTAGTGTTATTTTTCTATACATGGATGGCGGCGTCTCGCAGGTCGACAGTTTCGACTATAAGCCGAGGTTGGAAAAGCATCATGGCGAGGATCCCCGCACCGCCATCGGAAAGCTGGAGAAAACCCAGTTCGCGAATATCGGCAAGGTGATGAAATCGCCCTGGAAATTCTCTCGCAGGGGAAACAGCGGACTTTGGGTCAGCGATCTCTTCCCCCATATTGCCACTCAGGCGGATGAATTGTGCGTCATCAAGTCGATGACCTCCAAGTTCCCGGAACACACCAGCGCCAACTATTTTTTGCACTCGGGGACAGGCCTTCAGGGCCGCCCAAGCGTTGGCGCCTGGGCCACGTATGGATTGGGATCCGTAAACCAGGACGTGCCCGGATTTGTTGTTCTGAATGGCGGTTTGATCCCGCCCGGGGGCATGGACAACTTCAATAGCGGGTTCCTGCCCGCCTCCTATCAGGCCTCGGTCCTGGGCGCAAAGGACCCTGCCCTCGCCAATATCCGTCCATCCGAAAAGTCTCCTCACCTCCAGGAACTTAAGACTTCGCTGATTCGAGATCTCGATGAACAGACCCTGGAACGCGCCGGGCATTTCGATGCCTTGGAATCCGCGATTGCCAATCACGAACTCGCAGCCCGCATGCAGTTGACCGTCCCGGAACTTCTCGACCTCACCGGTGAATCCGAGACCACAAAGAAGCTCTACGGTCTCGACTCGAATTTTGAATTCACTCGCTCCTACGCAAAACAATGTCTCACCGCACGCCGACTCATCGAGCGCGGCGTCCGGTTCGTTGAATTAACATGCCCAAAAATTAATGGCTACGACCGCTGGGACGCTCACGGCAACTTGACGAAGAATCACGGCGAGAATGCCCACGCGGTCGACCAGCCCATCCGCGGCCTCCTCGTCGATCTCCGCCAACGCGGACTGCTCGATGACACGCTCGTCGTATTTTCTGGAGAATTCGGACGGACACCCTTTGCGCAGGGATCCGACGGCCGGGATCACAACGAGTTTGCATTCTCGCTGTGGCTTGCCGGCGGCGGCGTAAAAGCCGGAATGAGCTTCGGAGAAACTGACGAATGGGGTTATAAATCGGTGATAGACAAACTCGAGATGCATGACCTCCACGCCACCCTGCTGCATCTTCTCGGCATCGATCACACTCAACTCACCTACCGCTTCAGCGGGCGCGATATCCGCCTGACAGATGTATACGGCGAAGTCGTCCATCCAATTATCGCTTAGCCTTGGTCTCTTAGTATGACTCACAATACTCTTCGCTGGGGAATCCTGGGTACTGCAAATATCGCGCGGAAAAACTGGAAGGCCATCCACAACTCCGGCAACGCCACCGTTGTCGGTGTCGCGAGTCGCCAACTGCAACGCAGTCGGCAATTCATCGCCGAATGTCAGGCGGAGGCGCCGATGGAATCTTCGCCCATCGCTTTCGGAAGTTATGAAGAGCTGCTGGCATCGAAGCAGATCGACGCGGTCTACATTCCCTTGCCGACCGGCCTCCGAAAGGAATGGGTGCTCCGCGCCGCGGCCGCCGGCAAACACGTCGTCTGCGAAAAGCCCTGTGCGACAAGCGTTGCCGACCTGCGGGAGATGATCGATGCCTGCCGCGGCCACCAGGTGCAATTCATGGATGGCGTTATGTTCATGCACAGTCTCCGCCTTCAGGCAATACGCGGGGTTCTCGATGACCCCTCCAGTGTGGGCCGGATCCAGCGCATCACGTCCGCGTTCAGTTTTTGCGCGCCACCCGAGTTTTTTGCCGGGAATATCCGCGCCAACAGTGCGCTCGAACCCCATGGGTGCCTCGGTGACCTCGGTTGGTACTGCATTCGTTTCGCCCTGGTCGCCATGAAAGGCCGACTGCCACGGCACGTGACCGGCCGGATTCTCAGCGAATTCAGAGCGGGAGGGAGTTCCACGGTCGTGCCCACGGGTTTTTCGGGCGAATTGCTCTACGACGACGGTGTATCCTCCGGTTTTTACGGCTCTTTTCTAACTCACAACGAGCAATGGGCCGTGGTGAGTGGCGACAAAGGAATCCTGCACGTCGCCGACTTCGTCCTTCCATTTTACGGAACCGAATCCTCGTTTCACGTCAACAACGCGGCGTTCAGTGTCCGTGGCTGCGAGTTCCGCATGGAGGAGAACCGCCGATCGTCCGTCGTGCCGGAATATAGCAATAGCCACGCCACGGCTCAGGAAACAAATCTCTTCCGTAACTTCACCGCACAGGTACGTTCTGGAAAACTGAATTCCGAATGGTCGGAGATTGCCTATAAGACCCAACTGTTGATGAACGGCTGCTACGATTCCGCATGCGCGGGAAGCCGCTCAATCGAGATCACGGGTTAAGGAAAGTCACCGCCTGGCAACCTGCTTGCCGAATTCAAGAACAACCTCGCGCGCAATACCGCCTGCGATTTTCGAGCCGGCCATGGATTGCGTCGTCACCCATCACGCCATTGCGGCACGCGCGTTGCCTCGGAAAGTCAGGGTTACGCCCGTCGTCCCGAGACGTGAACGGACCTCACGCGAAGCGTTGCGTCGAGCACGACCATATCGGCGAGTTTGCCGTGCTCCAAGCTGCCTGTTTCCGATGCAATTCCCGCTCGTTCAGCTGGCGTCAGGCTCGCCATGCGAATCACGTCCTCGAGGGGAGCCGCAGTAAACTTCTTCATGTTGCGAATCATGGTGTCGAACCCGACAACGGTACTCGCAAGTCCTGTTACGGGTAGTCCCTCGCGTATCGGTCCCAGGCCCACCTTGCCATTGCTTTCAATCCAGGATCCGTCTTCCGATGGCCCGAGTTGATAGCGGCCAGGGGGCATGCCGAGGGCGCGGCTGCCATCCGTTACAAGGCAGGGCCGATTGGCGCTTTTCATCCGCCAGGCAAATTGCAGCAGTTCCTTGCTGAAATGCTCTCCATCCGCGATGACTTCGGTGCTCATTTCTGACGGCTGGCTCTAATCCATTCGGTAACCAAGATGCTCCGCGAGTCAGCGATTCCGCAACTTCTTTGGGGGAAGCGCTCACTTCCTAATGTTTCCAAGGGGTTCAGCGTTTTCGCGTCTGTGGAGCACATTCTCTTTTGTTGACTTTGATGGCTGATTTAAGTTCCTCCTCAAAACCGAGGCACAGCAGCAGGGACCCGCAGAGGCGTGGAGCATTTCCGCGCGCTTCGGGAACAGTTGGAGGAACTCTCCCAGATCAATGCCGAACTGCTGCGGCGGGAGGAAAGGCTGCTGCCTCAATAAAACCAATTTCAGCAAATGGCCGCGCTTCGTGCGCTACGCCGAACAGATGTTCCATTTTAATCTGCTTGCGGGTGCCTTCACGGATTCTCGACCCCGTCCTGAAATTCCCGCACGCGCTGTTTCCTGAAGCCTGTTGCTCGGCGAGGTCTCACCCAAATCCTCAGTTTGCTCCAGCTCCAATGTGAAACCTACCTTCAACGCCCGCGCATCGGCGGGAGGTGGATCACCGAGGAAAAACAGCAAAACTGGATTTTAGTCGCGGCCGGATTCGATCTGAGAGATCGAGTTTAGGGTCATGCGTCACCGCCTCCGAGGAAGGGTTGAATCGAGAGGTGGTCGTCGTAAATAGATCGACCACTTCCCTGGCCAATACTCCCGAGAACCAGCGCCGGTTTCGTCAGTCGGCGACTCAAACCAAAGCTTTTTGCACGGCTGACCAATCATCGGAAAATCCACGGCGAACTGAGGCACCGCAGCAAATGTCGAACGATGGCGAAATAATCATGCATTTCTATACCGCGTAAATTAAGTGCCATTCTGGACTGATCCATTTTGAAGGCTGCATTCATCGCTCGTCCATTCCGCGTGAACTTTCGATGCCCGATCTATCCTGTTAAGCAAGCAAAGGGCGAATTAAGGCAAATATGAGTTAGCGGTGATGAGTTCGGCCTTGTTAGCATGAGTCAGGTTGCCGAATGAACCGAGTGAGTTCGTTTCGTCGCTAGATGTGAAAAATGAATTCATTCCGTTGGGCACCAATGGGGTCCGAGAAATGCTGAATTGATTTGGAAAAAACCAGGCAACTGTTTTTTCACCGAGTCTCGATTGTTTGATCTATGAATGCCGCGATACTAAAGCGTTTATTGCTGGGTGCCCTCATCACCTGCTTGTGGCAACTGCAGTTGACGGCACAAGAGTGGGCCTGGGCCAAGCGGGCTGGAGGCCAGGGGGCTGAATGCAGCACCGGCATCGCGTTGGATGCTCATGGCAGCGTCTATACTGCAGGTTGGTTCGAGGGTGTAGCCAGCTTTGATACCCAAACATTGACCGTCACCGGCCAGCGTGATGCCTTTATCGGGAAATGGGAAACGAATGGCAACCTACTCTGGTTCAGAAAGGCGGGGGCAAGGAAGAGGACTACGCCTCCGCTATCACGGTTGACCCGCAAGGGAACCCGATCATGATGGAAACGTTCCGGTCTGCCGCGCCGAGTTCGGAGGCTTGGTCATTACCAACAAATACGCGCGGGATTACAACAGTCTGTTCATTGCCAACCTGGATCCATTCGGGAAAGGTATTTGGGTGCAACAGGTGGGCGGCGCTAGCACTAGGGGTGACTCTTACGAACTGGCTTCGATTCAAACCGATGCTCAAGGAAATATTTACCTTGCGGCTTGTATGGCCCGGTTCGCTGATTTCGGTCACACCAATTTGGTGAGCTACGAAGACATATTGGTGGCCAAATACACTCCGGACGGACAAATGGCCTGGGCCAAGCAAGCTGGGGGCAACGGCTATGATTACGGGCAGTCACTCGCTGTCACGCCCGATGGAGTTTCATATGTAACCGGCACTTTTGAATACAGTGCTCCTTTCGATCACCTCACTCTAACTAGTCGCGGGGGAGACGACCTATTTCTCGCCAAATATGCGCCCGATGAAAATCTGGAGTGGATGACCCAGGCCGGTGGCAGTGGGCATGACGGCACTGGCGTTCTCGCTGTGGTACGCGATGGCGACGTGTTGCTGGGGGTTCCTTCACCGGATCAGTTGCGGTCGGGACCAACGTGCTCGCCAGCAAAGCGGCGCTTTACGACCAAGATACGTTTTTCGCCCGCTATGACGGTAAAGGCAACGTGCGTTGGGTGCAGCAGATCGAAAATACTACCAACGATCCGGATTCTCCAAAACGAATCGCTGTCAATGTCACTTCCGACAACAAACGGTCCTATACAAACGTGTTTTTATCAGGTCGCTTTTCCTACTCGACCACTGTTGGTACGGTGGCGTTCACCAACAGCGCTGCTCAGCGCATGTTCATCTCAAATTGGGATGTGGACGGGCAGTTGCTTTGGGCCTGCTAAGCCGGGGGTGACAATGGAGCAATTGCCTGTTACGGCAGTCCCAACCCGAGTGTTTATATCGGGGGTCAATTCAGCGATACCGCCGCATGGAACACAATTTGGCTGCTGAGTGCCGGCAATAGCGACATGTTCCTGGCCCGACTGGATACAGGAGCGTCGCCGGACGCGCCATCCAAACCCGTGATCCTACAGTTTTCCCAGAACATCAGTGTAGCGAAAGGGTCAGCGGTCCAGTTGGAGGTGCAGGTTTCCAGAACGGCACCCATTGCCTACCGGTGGCGAAGGAATGGGGTGGTTCTGGGTGATTCCAACCGGGTTCTCGGATCGTCCACGGCCCGTCTCAATATTAATTCCATTCAAACAAATAATGCAGGCAACTACTCCGTCGTCATCACATATAATTACGGATCCGTGACCAGTGCCGTGGCGGCGGTCACGGTCGGCCCGGCCAGTCCTGCTTCAGGCCCTCTTTGGAACTGGGTGCAAACTCTCGGTGGAAACGGGTCGGATTCAACTACGGGCTTGACCACCGATGGTTCAGGCAATGTCTACGTTACCGGCGGCTTTCAGCTGACCAATGTGATCGGTGCCACTACGCTTGTGGCATTCCTGTGAATGCCCAAAGTATTTTTGTGGCCAAGTACGACCACAGCGGCCTGCCCCAATGGGCCACTCAGGTGAACGGCACAAAATATGACGTCGCCACCGGCCTGGTAAGCGACGGGCAGGGTAGTATCTATTTAACAGTCTAATTTCCTTTGGGCGTTGAGCTCGGGCGCACGGGGGATGACGTGAGCCGTGCACTGACTATAACGCGAAGGGTGACCTGCAATGGGCTCGCCAACTCAATTTCTTCAGCGTCGCCGTCGCCCGCAATCTGGCTGTAGATGCCCATGGCGATGTGATCATGTCTGGCTATTTTGATCAGTCCTGCGACTTTGACGAGTTTACACAAATTGCTCATGGGGGGCAGGATGTCTTCCTGGCCAAATTCAATCTCTCTGGAAGCGTGATCTGGGCCAGGAACTTCGGCGGGCCGGGTTTTGAAAATCCTTGGAGCATGGCGGTGGATGCGGCGGGGAAAATCTATCTCACGGGACATTTTGAGCAGACGGCCGATTTTTGGGGCATGACCCTGACCACCAGCGGACAGCTCGATGTCTTCGTCGTCGCCACCGATTCCTCCGGCCAAGTGGTTTGGGCAAAGCAAGCCGGTGATAACCGAAGCCACGGTGGTTTTGCCCTCGCATTCGGTCCGGCTAATGACGTGGTGGTTGGGGGCGCCTTCTCATCCAGAACCATTTTTGACGGCGTCGCTTATACCAGTGCCAATTCGGGCACTGACGCCTTTGTCGCGCAACTCACCAGTCCGTTAGCGCTAGCTACTATTTCTCTGCGAAGTGTGCCGCTGGGTATCCAGCTTGAAATTGGTGGTGTGGTGGGAAAAACGGTTATTATTTAGGGGGCCTCGGTTTTCCAATTGCCCATTGCTTGGCAATCATTGTTTGAGGTGGATCTGGCAGGCTCGCCAGTCCTCTGGACCGATCCGCTCTCCGGCCAGAGTAATCAAAAAGTCTACCGGATAGTGATCAAACCCTAGCGCTGAAACAACTCCGCTGGCTTGACCGTGGAGTTTGGCCATTCCAGAAGGGCAAGATGTACTGGTTTGGTCGGCGCAGAAGTTGGGCTGGGAGTGGAGTGCGTGCTCAAGCAGAAGGATTTTGAGATTTATCGCGAGACCGACGCGCTGCGGCCAAAAGCTCCGACCCAGAGCTGGGACGAGCAAGGCCGACATATCGAGTTGCGCGAAGTGAGGAACATGACGTTTACCGAGGTGCGCGGAGAGGAGCGAATCGAGATAAGCGACGAAAGCTGCCAGGAAACCCGACAGGAAGGCGGCAGGAAAGTCGTGGAACCGAAGGTGAGCCAGTGGCGTTGGATGGCCACCGACGAGTTGGCGGCTTACGGACCGCGCGTGATCCACACCGACTTGCGGAATCGCTGGGAATCTGTCTCGACAGGCGCACAGACACATTGCTTTCATTCTGAACGTTGCATTCCAAGTTCCAATATCATCCTCGATACGGGACATTATATGGCACCGAGTGATCGTCGCACGAAATTCCCAGGAGGATCTTGATCACTCAGTCTTTGACTTCGGGTAGTGCTGGTTCAAACTCCCGCAGTTGGGCCTTGCGGTGTGCCGCCGATGTACTACGGGTTGCGCCCGCGCAAAAACTCGAAGGGTACCGTCATTTCGGGTCGATCAAATCGCATAGCAATTGTTTATGACCCCTCCGGTCATCGATCGGTCGCCAATGCCCGCTGGCACCGTGACGTTTCTCTTCAGCGACGTTCAGGGTTCGACACGGCTCTGGGCGGAATACCCCGATCCAATCCGGACCGCCCTCGAGAGGCACGACCGGATCATCGAGTCGTCGACCCGGCAGCACCATGGTTGTGTCGTGAAGCCACGGGCGAAGGAGACAGCCGTTTCTGCGTCTTTTCCCGAGCAACCGACGCCCTCACGGCCGCCGCCGATATCCACCGAGCGCTTCAGGAGGAGCTGTGGCCGACCCCGATGCCACTCATAGTCCGGCTTGCATTGCACACCGGCGAAGCCGAGCTCAGAGACGGCGACTATTTCGGCAGTGCAGTCAACCGTTGCGCCCGCTTGAGAGCTGTGGCCCACGGGGGCCAGACGCTCCTCTCGCGTGCGACATACGATCTGGTGCGCGGAACACTCGGGCCCGATCTGGACGCTAGAGATCTCGGCGAACATCGGCTCAAGGACCTTTCCGTCCCGGAACGGATATATCAACTGGTCGCCCCTGGGTTGCCGAGCATTTCCCCGCCCCTGCTATCGCTCAATTTCCGCCCGAATAACCTGCCTGTCCAATTGACCAGCTTCGTCGGCCGGGAACACGAGGTGACTGCGGTGACCCGCCTCATCGCTGGCGAGTCCAGTAACCAATCTTCCGGAGTCCGGCTTCTGACGCTTACGGGACCGGGTGGCACCGGTAAGACCGCCTTGCCCTGCATGTCGCCGCCAGCTTGGTGGAGCGTTTCCCCGATGGAGTCTGGATCGTTGAACTGGCAGGACTGTCTGATCCATCCCTGGTGCCCCAGACCGTCACCTCCGCGATGGGAGTGCTGAACACGGGCGACCGGCCGCCTCTGGAACTTCTAACGCATCACCTCACGCCGAAGCAGACGCTGCTGCTGCTCGACAACTGTGAGCACCTCGTCGCCGCTTGCGCCGACTTGGCCGATGCACTGTTGAAGGCATGCCCGCGGCTGCAGATTCTGGCAACCAGCCGGGAAGGCCTCCGGCTCGCGGGTGAGACCACCTGGCCGGTACCCTCACTCTCGGTGCCGAGCTTGGCGGGTGGGAAGTTTGGAAGTAACGCCCTCGGTTCGCATAGAGAATTCGAGTCAATCAAGCTCTTTGTTGAACGAGCCAAGGCCGTCCTGCCCTCATTTGAGCTCAATGAACAAAACGTCCCGGTCGTGGCCCAACTTTGCCACCGACTGGACGGCATTCCACTGGAGATCGAACTGGCTGCCGCTCGAACCCGGCTACTGCCCGTAGAGCAATTATTGGATCGGGTGCAAGACCGCTTCCGGTTGCTGACCGGTGGCAGAGCTGTACTGCTCTGCCGCGGCAACAGACGCTGCGCGTTCTGGTGGACTGGAGCTACGACCTCCTCTCTGACCCGGAGCGGAGACTGTTCGACCGCCTCTACGTCTTTGCCGGTGGTTGGACGCTGGAAGCGGCGGATGCGGTTTGCTCCGATGCTGGAGATGCCGGAAAAAATAACGACAAAGGCTCAACGTGCGCCATTCATTCGGAAGACATCCTCGATCTCCTCGGCCAATTGTTGGAGAAATCGATGGTCGTGGGGGAGAGGGCTGCCGACGGCACAGGGCGTTACCGCCTCTTGGAGACGCTGCGGCACTATGGCCAGGAGCGACTGGCGAAGTACGGGCAGGAGGCGAACGATGCGCTGCGCAGGCGGCACGTGAACTACTTCGTCTTGATGGGAGAAGAAGCGGCCTTGAGAATACACGGGCCCGACCAGGCGAAATGGCTGGCGCGTGTGGAACTCGAGCACGACAACCTCCGTGCGGGGTTGGAGTGGGGCAAGGCCATCGATGCGCCACCCGACCGCGTGGAGTTGACTCTCCGCCTCGCAGCTCCGCTTTACCTCCACTGGCTCCTGCAAGGACATGGCCGGGAAGGACGCCAACATTTCGAGATGCTACTCTCCCATCCCAACGCGCATCGACCCACACGAGCGCGTGCGCAGGTCTTGTTCGCCGTGGGGTCATTGGCGTTATGGCAGGATGGCGACGCTGTCGCGTGGGCTCGTCTGAACGAAAGCCTTTCTCTGGCGGAGCACTTGGGCGATACGCGAGCCATGGCTGACGCACGACACAACCTGGGCGTGGTGCTCTCCAATCGTGGCGACACTGCCGGCGCCCGCCGGCATCACGAAGAGGCCCTACGATTGACCCGAGCCGATGGCGACATTTCGGGAATCCGCTGGTCCCTGGAGGATCTGGCCGATCTGGCTTCGGACGAAGGGAACCCTCAGCATGCGTCGGAACTCCGTGAGGAAGCGCTGAGCCTCGCGCGGCAGACCGGCGACCATCATGCCATCGCCTCCATTTTGCAAACGATGGGCAACCTCGCTCGCGCAGCAGGAAAGACCGAAGAGGCTACCGAGTTGATCCGGGAGGGGCTGAGCATTATGGGGCAAATCGGATGCCAGCACTGCAGCACGCGATGTCTCCGGGACCTTGCGTTCGTTGCCAGCGCAGCTGGGGAGCCAGATCGGACGGTGCGGCTCTTGGGCGGGGCGGACGCGCATCGGGAACGGACCGGCATCGTGGTCCCCACGACAGCTGGGGAAACAATTGAACAAACCCTCACTAAAGCCCGGAGCCGGCTGTGCGAGGCGGCTTATGCCGCGGCCTGGAACGAGGGGCGGGCGATGTCTCTAGCCGCAGCCACGTCCTACGCGCTGGGGTCTTTCAAACCGGTTGTCTCCCCGTCATGAAACTTCTCTCGCTCACGCTTCTCCTCACGACGCTCGGATCGATACAGGGCATCGGCCCGCGACTTCAACCCTTGAAATCTGCAGCCTGAATCTCTACGAATGTCCCATGTCGTTCCCCATCCGTTCCCCTCGTGACCCAGTCGGCGGCATTTGTGTCTTCGGCCGGATCCTCGACAAGATTCGTCTCAACGCCAAAGAAGGAAAACTGCCCCCCGGCTATCATCTCGGCATCATCCCCGGGAGCCGAACGTTTGATGATCGCATCTGCAAGCTGCTCGGTGTCGACTTCGAGGCCCTGAGCGCTCGCACATTGCAAGGCGGGACGGACGAAGAGATATTGGAGTGGTGCTTCCAGAAGGGTTGCAAACCGGACCCGGAGCACATCGAGATTTTCAACGGCTTCATGCATAAGCGCGGTTGGCGCGATGCCGTTTCTGCGGGCCTCAAACAACAACGTCAAGATGCCGGTCTGGGTCATCGCGAGGATATTGTCACTTTCTTTGATCTCATGGATGTCGAGGAAGGGCGCGCCCCGTAGCGCGCCCTTGCGGAGCGGTTTCGGGGCGACTCGAGGGGTCTGGTGACCGTGCACCGGGGTGAGGGGTGCGGGAATGAAACGGGCAACGTGATCCTGTTTCCAGCGCCCGAGGATCAGATCGGTGAAATGTCAGGAGACATTCAGACTCGCGAACGCCTCGGCGGCCTCCTGAAATTATACTACCGAGATGTCGCATGAGTTGTTTGACTCCACGGGGAGAACGGTAAGGTGCTCCCATTGGGAGCAGTCCACGACGGACCCTCCCCACGCAGGTGGGGGAGCCCTCCTCCGAAAGAACATTGACAGGCCAATTCAGGGGGCGGACTGTGGCGCAGAAGTCCGTTCTGCCAATAAACCAAATTTCCCCAGCCGCAGAGCGTCAAGCCGATGCTCTATCAATTGTCGCAACGACTGATATCTCCTTGACGGCGGCACGGTGAACCTACGTTGAAAGTCTTCCTCCTAATAGACGGTGTAAATTATTTTCCTCAACTTACCATGAAGAATAAACTTCGCATTTCGTCGGCCCGTCCGCTGGCATTCACCTTGATTGAACTGTTGGTGGTGATTGCGATCATTGCCATCCTCGCGGGAATGTTGCTGCCAGCTCTTACGGCGGCGAAGGAAAGGGCTCACCGCGCCAGCTGCCAGAGCTCGCTTCGTCAGCTCGGCCTGGCCTGCCACATGTACGGTGACGACAATCGTCAGAATCTTCCGCCTGGCGTGCGGGATGACGGAAACACGCATACGATTTGGATCGGCACGATCACCTATAACGCCATTAAGAAATACAGCAGCAGTAACATGAGCAGTTGCCCGAGTTTCGCCAACCGATTCCAATATTATCAGCCCGGAATCGGGTACGTCATTGGTTACAGCTATAACGGAGCTTGCAAGAAACCTTGGGCGAATGAGCCAAACCCGAAATGGGAATCCCCGCAGAGGCTGACGGACGACCCCACTCTCGTGCTGGCGGCGGATTTGAACGCCTGGGATGCGGATTCTAATGGCTGGACGCTGGCACCGCACGGACGCGGGGGTGCCATCAAGAATAAGGGGGAGGTTTTTATGTATGTGGGCGGGAAGACTTCCAGGCAAATGGGTGCAACCGGTGGCAACGTCGGGTATCTGGATGGATCGGTGGCGTGGAAGCCGATCGCCAAAATGACCAACTACTGGGCGTATCAAGCGGGGACGTATTTCAACGCCTGGTAGTTTCCGAGACGTCCCGAGTATACGGGAGTGTCGGTCGCTCGAATTGATCCTGCTCCGGGTCCTGGGGGTGGCAGAAAGTTCATCAGGCCGGGAAATGATTGATTGGCGAGGATTTGCGATCAACATGAGCAGGAAATCGGTTTCTTGACGCTGCGCGATTGGATGGATTGCCTCCTCGCGGTCTCCGCGATTCATCACGTGATAAATGGCCCTTTCCTATTCGAATCGCAAATTGCGTGGCAGAAGGCGGTCTGATTCGATCCGGTGCGACCTTCATTTCCGTGGTCGGACGCGAGCCAGAATCGCCCCGTGTAGATTCGTCCGTC
>SIBK01000040.1 GCA_009695205.1 Pedosphaera sp.
AGTATTCGTTGCGCAGGAGGAGTTCCTGATCCACCGAACCAGAGAGGGTCGCCAGCATTCGTTTTTAATTCATCGACGAGACTTAACCGAGCCAACGGCCTGGGAGCAATCTCCTCATCGCCCTGTGAATCGTTGAATATCGGTAGGTTCGAGTTTTTTGACCGCACGGGGTCTTGGACTGGAGCGGTATGCGTGCAGGCATTCGTGTTAAATACATAATATATATAACATATACAAGCGAAAAAATGCACCGTAGAGCGCTTTTTCTTCACATTTCAGATTCCTATCCGCGGATCAGGGAACCAAATCACTTGGACCGATTTAATCGCGGAGCGTCAAAACCGATTTCCTGCTTATCAGTACAAGCTGATCCACGGCGTAGGCATGGCCGCTCATTTCAAAACATAGCGGCCGGTTTTTACAGTGCCCACCCGCTTCACCAGTCCAGCTTTCACGAGCGGCCGCAGTAAATCCATCGCGCCTTCCTTGGAACCTTTCAACGCCGCCCAGAGTTCGGACGGCTAGCAATGAGCATGGGGCACTCCGGCAGTGTGTTGCCATGCATGGAGGATGTGTTGCACGATGTCGTGTACACCCACGCCGTGTTTTACCTGAGCGAACACGAACGGCCCGTCTCCTCTCATTCGTCGTGAATCCCGTTCCATTACTCCGAGGTCCGCTCCCACCGCCGGCGCGAGGTCGGTCTTGTTGATCACCAACAAATCCGCCTGCGTAATCCCCGGGCCGCCTTTGCGGGGGATTTTGTCTCCCCCGGAAACATCGATTACATACACGGTATAGTCCGCCAACTCCCGGCTGAAATGCGCGGCCAGATTGTCACCGCCCGACTCTAGCAGCAGAATTTCCGGTCGGAACTGTCGGTGAAGTTCTTCCAGAGCTTGGAGATTGGCGGAGATGTCCTCGCGGATCGCGGCGTGCGGACAGCCACCGGTCTCCACGGCACGAATACGTTCCGCCGGTAGCGCCTGGTTCCGCGTCAGGAATTCGCAGTCTTCCCGGGTGAATATATCGTTCGTCACGGCCGCGATACTTCGTTCCTCGCGAAGAAGCCGGCACAATTGAAGCATCAACGCCGTTTTACCGCTCCCGACGGGCCCGCCGATTCCAACGGTGAATGCGCGAGTCGTGAAATCCCGATCCAGGGGTGCCTCGCGTTCATGATATTGGCCTGGATGATCCATGGATTCATGCGTGTGGCCGTGGTCTCCGTGAGTGTGGGTATGGGTATGGCTATGGGAGTGGGTATGCGGATGCATAGGAACAGAATTCAACTTTGAAAAAGACGCGAATAGAGCCGGTCCTGCGTGCCCTGCCACAGTTCGAGGAGAGGCGATGTCTGGCAGCAATCGCCCATACCGAGAGAGAGGCACTCTTCCAGCATCGTTTCGAGTGTGGGTGTCATCCGATGTTGCAACGTTTGGGCCTCGAAGGGCCCCACGATTCCCAGACGGACTGCGGCAGAACAATAGCCGCGCACCTGTTGAAAAAGGAAAAGTCTCGCTGTTTCCTTGCAATCGAGGCCGAGGTAATTACCCACGACACCCACTACCGGCGCCAGATGTCCGAAAGGCGGTGCGAAAGCGCGCATGGAAAAAATCCGTATTGCCGAAGCCAGCAGCGCCCGACCCTGAAGCCTGCTCGCGCGATTGGCGACATGATTCGAAGTAAACGCCTCACACTCACGATCGACCGAGGGGAAGTTGTGGGGTTCCTGATGGGCCGGATTTAGAAATGGCAGGCTGGCCCGGGCAACCTGGCGCAACCCTGTTTCTACAAAGGACGCAACGTCATTTCGGTTCCGGATCTCTCCATGCTGCCAGGCCGCCTCCAACCCGCCCGAATGGACAAACCCCCCGGACGGAAACGCTGAATCCGCCAACTGTAAAAGGACCAAGATATTGCCAATGGCTGGCTGTTTGCCCGGCGTCACAATAAACGAGTCGGATGCTATTGAATCCAGAACAGCCAAACGATCCGGATCCCACTGCGGATGAGACTCCTCTTTCACCGTTCAAAAAAGAGAATATCGCTGCGCCAAAGGCAACACACGTGCCGGCTCGCAAACTAATGGAACGCCATCTGCCGTCACCGCGTAGGTCTCGGGATCGACCGTGATTCGAGGCAATGCGTCGTTCCATTTCATGTCCTTTTTGCCAATGGCACGGCAGCCGCGGACCGCTTCAAGGCGTTTGGTCAATCCGTAGGCCGCCGCCACTCCCTGCTCTTCGCAGATCTGGCTGATGAACGCCACGGAGTTTCCACCGGGCGCCCTGCCAAATGCGCCAAACATCGGGCGCATCAGAACGGGTTGCGGTGTGGGAATACTGGCATTGGGATCGCCCATTTGTGCCCAGGCGATAATGCCACCCTTGAGAACCATTTCTGGTTTTATACCAAAAAATGCCGGCTTCCATAGCACGAGATCCGCAAGCTTGCCCACTTCGATCGAGCCCAAAAAATGCCCCATCCCGTGGGCAATCGCCGGGTTAATCGTGTACTTGGAGATATAGCGCTTGATACGGATGTTATCATTGTCGCCTTGCTCCTCCGGCAGGCTCCCGCGCTGCCGCTTCATCTTGTCGGCGGTCTGCCACGTCCGTGTAATGACCTCCCCAATGCGTCCCATCGCCTGGGAATCCGAGCTCATCATGCTGATGGCACCGAGATCATGAAGGATATCCTCGGCAGCGATCGTCTCTCCACGGATCCGGCTTTCGGCGAACGCAACGTCCTCCGGCAGTCCCGGATCGAGATGATGACACACCATGAGCATGTCGAGGTGTTCATCGATCGTATTGACGGTGTACGGACGCGTGGGATTGGTCGAACTGGGAAGGACATTCGATTCGCCGCAGATTCGGATGATATCCGGCGCGTGTCCGCCGCCCGCTCCCTCGGAGTGGTAGGTATGAATCGTTCGACCACGAATGGCGGCAATGGTTGCCTCGACGAAACCGGATTCGTTCAACGTATCCGTGTGGAGGGTCACCTGGACGTCATATTCGTCGGCAATCCGGAGGCAGCAGTCGATGGCCGCCGGTGTGGTTCCCCAGTCCTCATGCAACTTCAGGCCGATCGCACCGCCGAGTATCTGCTCCGGGAGCCCGGCAGGAAGCGCGGTGTTGCCCTTGCCGGTAAACCCGAAATTCAAGGGAAGGCTGTCTGTTGCCTCGAGCATCATTCGCAGATGATAGGCTCCCGGGGTGCAGGTCGTGGCACACGTGCCGGTTGCGGGCCCCGTGCCGCCTCCGACCATCGTGGTTACGCCAGCGGCAATCGCCTCAAACGCCTGCTGCGGGCAGATGAAGTGGATATGAGTATCGAGCCCACCCGCGGTTACTATCATTCCTTCACCCGCGATGACCTCGGTCGTGACGCCCACCACCATTCCGGGTGTAACGCCCGCCATGACGTCGGGATTGCCTGCCTTGCCGATCCCGGAAATTCGGCCGTTCTTGATTCCCAAATCCGCCTTGTAAATGCCGGTCGAGTCCACCACCAACGCGTTTGTGACGACACAATCCAACGCCTCCGCCTGGCTGACGCCGGCGGCCTGTCCCATCCCTTCTCGAATAGTTTTGCCACCGCCAAATTTGCATTCATCCCCATACACCGTGTGGTCGCGTTCCACCTGGAACACGAGACGCGTATCGCCGAGACGCATACGGTCTCCCGTGGTCGGACCAAACATCTCCGCGTAGTGAGTGCGCTTCATTTTATGTGACATGTCTTCCCTCCTTGTGAGCAAACCCGCCTTCCTTGACCCGCCGCATCATGGCATCCTGGTTCGTGTCCGATACAGGGCCGTTGGCGAGATTGTTACCCCCGCGAATGATGCGTGCGCCTGCGATGTCGACGAGACGGACTGTCCGGGTTTCTCCCGGCTCAAAGCGAGCGGCTGTTCCAGCGGGGATATCGAGGCGTTTCCCATACGCACACTCGCGATCGAACTCCAGGCGAGCGTTGGTTTCAACAAAATGGTAGTGACTGCCAACCTGGATCGCACGATCCCCCAGATTCGTTACGGACAGGGATACGGTCTCGCGGCCGGCATTTAGCTCAAGGTCGCCGTCCGCCGGCAGGCATTCGCCGGGCTCCAATTCGCCTTCCTTCTCCGCCGATTCAAACTGGGCAAGCGACGGCACCGGCAGAAAACTTCCGTAGAGCGCCAGCGGCAGATCACCGTCCTCACGGGTGATAGGATGGTGAACCGTGACCAGTTTGGTGCCATCGGGAAAAGTGCCCTCGACCTGCACTTCGTGGATCATGGAGGGCACGCCCATCATGACCTGCCGTCGTCCCAGCAACTGGCGACCGAGATCCATCAAGTTGGCGACCGATCGCCCATCTCGAATAAATTCCAAGAGCTGGGTTGCGATCAAAGCCACCGCCTCGGGATGGTTTAGACGGAGTCCTCGGGCGAGCCGTTTTTGCGCCAGCACACCTGCGTTGTGGAGCAACAGTTTGTCAATTTCGCGTGGAGAGAGATGCATGCTTTAAAACTTCCGTGCCCATGGATATTCGCCGAGGACGTCAGAAAGAAACCGCAGTCGCGAACGAACTTCAAGCGTTGCCTCTTCCACGGACTCGCCCGCCAGACGCAGAATACAGCCGCCCACAACCGGACTTATGCTTTGCTGCAAAGTCCCACGTCGACGCACGGTGAAAGAGCCAATATCCGCCAAGTGAGCCTCTGCGAAGCGTTTCAGGCTTTCACCCAGGATCAGAATCATGGCAATACAATTGAAACGGCCCAGTCGATGGGATCCATCCAGGGGGCCGTCCCGGGGATCCAGGCGAAGGGCATCCGCAAAGGTTCGTTCTCCATTTACCCACACCTCATTGCGACTTTCATAGCAGTCAAACTGCCAGCGTTCTCCCCGAGCGCTGCGTCCCGAAGTGACCCAATCCAGGAGGATGAGTTCGGCGCCGGGCGCGACATCGAAACATTGGCGCTGTACAAATCGGGAGCCTGCGAAGGGTTGCACCGGGTCGGGAGCTAGAACCAGCAGGGAACCCGCATCGAGCCGGGCATTGAGACGGTGTCCACACGGAAGCGCCAAGGGGTTTCGATAAATCTTTGTGGAGGACTGCGTTCCGACGAAGCACCGCGCGCCCGTGCCCAGATGCATCTCAAGATGAGTCTGGTCCCCAGCGACCATGCCCCCGCCAAAGCTGCTCAAGCATGCCCACACGGAGGGCCCTCGACTCTTCGGGACAAGCAGCTTTAGCGGCGAGGTCGCCCAGGCCGACGTTACCGTGCTCGCACCATCCACCCGGTGTACCGTAATTCCTCCTCGCCCGGCGCATTCCCGGGGAGGCTGGGCAGACACTCCCTCACCGATCACCGGTCGAACGCCGAAAACCGTGCTGGGTCGCGTCATACCGTCAGATGCAGTTTGACGACTTGCTCATTCAGTTGCGCGATTGGCCCTCCTGCTACGATGGCACCCCGGTCCATAATGAAAAACCGGTCGGCGACACTGAGGCAAAAATCGACGTATTGTTCGACGAGAAGGATGCTGATCTTGCCCTCCCGCTTGATGCGGAGAAGTGTTTCTCCAATCTGATCGATGATGTTGGGCTGGATCCCCTCGGTGGGTTCGTCGAGCAACAACACACGAGGGCGAGTCAGCAATGCCCGAGCAATCGCAAGCTGTTGCTGCTGACCTCCACTTAACACGCCGCCCTTTCGCGACAACATCTCGCGCAGCACTGGAAATAGTTCAAGTACCCTGTCCAATTCACCTCGTCCCTCCGAACCGTGGACCACCTGGCTTAGACGGAGATTTTCACCCACCGTCAGGTTCGGAAAAATATCCCGCCCCTGCGGAACGTAGCCGATGCCCCGCCGAGAACGCATCTCGGGTCGCATTGCCGCGAGATCCTGTCCCTCCAATTTCACCGAGCCGCCCTCCAACCGGGCGAGTCCAATAATCGCCTTGAGGGTTGTGGTCTTCCCAACGCCGTTACGACCCATCAGGCAGACGAGGCTCTTCTCCGGAACGTTGAACGTGACGCCGCGGAGTATGCGAGAGCCGTCGTACGAAACCGAGATGTCATCGAGCTCAAGCATGGATCACGTCTTTTTCTTTCGACCCAAATAGGACTCGATCACACGCTCATCAGATTGAACCTGATCCACCGTTCCCTCACAGAGAACATGTCCCTGGTGCAGCACCGTTACCTTTCGGGCAATCTGCCGGACAAAAGTCATGTCGTGCTCGATGACGATAATACTGTGCTTACCGGCCAGACTCAAAAGGAGTTCCCCGGTTCGAGCGGTCTCTTCATCACTCATCCCTGCGGCGGGTTCATCAACCAGCAAAAGGCTTGGGTCCTGGGCGAGCAACATTCCAATCTCAAGCCACTGTTTTTCACCGTGGGAAAGGTGCCCTGCCTGCCTCTGCGCCTTTCCACTGAGTCCGACGATTCCGAGCGCCCCGTGAATCCGATCCCGTTGCTCGGATGTCACCCGGGAAAAAAGCGTGCTCCAGACACTTCGCGGACCTGCAAGCGATAACCATATGTTCTCAAACACCGTGTGGTGGCTGTAGACCGAGGGTGTCTGGAATTTTCGTCCGACGCCTAGACGATTGATCTCGAATTCATTCAGTCGCGTCAGGTCCTTATCCTTCCCAAACTCGATCGTTCCACTGTCCGGCCGAGTGCGGCCCGTGATCAAGTCCAGCATCGTGCTTTTTCCCGCGCCATTCGGCCCGATGATTACACGAAGCTCGCCTACGTCCATATAGAACGTGAGATCCCGGATGGCACGAAAGCCATCGAACGATTTGTTCACGCTCTCCAGCATCAGAATAAACTCCGGGGGAGGGGCGATATTCATGCCTTGGGCAGGTCGGGAGCGCTGCGGATCGCGGCAGGGCCGGGAGCGACGGGCGTTGAGCGGCGCAAGCGCCGGATCAATCGGTGAATCTGCGCGGGCAGTCCGACGATCCCCTGAGGCATCAACAGGGTTGCTCCAATGAATAGTCCGCCCAGCAGGTAAAGCCACTGCTCTGCGAAGGCACGCGTGGCATAACTCTTCAAGGCATTCACTCCGATGGCTCCGAGGATCGGCCCCAACAGGCTGCCACGCCCTCCCACCGCCACCCACACGACCGCTTCGAGGGATTTCTCCGGGGACATTTCGCTGGGATTAATAATACCCACCTGCGGGACAAACAGCGCTCCGCCCAAGGAACAGATCACCGCGGACAAAACAAACACGAACAGTTTGAAATCAGGGGTTGAATAGCCGGAGAACAGAACACGGTTCTCACTGTCACGAATCGCCCGTTGAATCTGCCCAAATTTAGTCGAGATCAGCCATCGGCATAGTAGATACACCCCTAGCAAGAGTGCTCCCGAGGCGATGTATAGCCACCGTTTTGTGGTGGGTGAGTTTATATTGTGACCGAGAATAAACTTAAAATCCGTCAACCCGTTGTTCCCGCCAAAGGTAAAGTCGTTGCGGAAAAACATCAACGTGGCCGCATAGGTCAATGCCTGACTTAAAATTGAGAAATAGACGCCTTTGATACGCGAGCGGAAGGCGAGGTAGCCGAACACGAGAGCCACGGCGGCGGGCACCCCTATCACGGCGGCGCCCGCGAACCAGATACTGCGAAATGGAATCCAATGGGGCGGAAGGCCGCCGGTATCAGGAAACCGCTTTGGAAACTCCAGAAACACCATGAAGTCGGGAATGTCCGCCTGGTACTGTCCCAGGCGTCCAATCATCAACATGAGGTGCATGCCCAGCGCGTATCCACCGAGGGAAAAGAAGAGCGCCTGTCCCAGGCTCAGAATGCCCGTGTATCCCCAGAGTAAATTGACGCCCAGCGCCAGGACGGCATAACAAAGATACTTTCCATAAAGCGAGATCGCAAAATTGCTCACATGGAACGGGCTCCCACTGGGTATGAACGCGTTGAGGCATGGGATGACAACGAGCGCAACCAGAATGATTGCTCCAAGGGCCAGCGCTTCTTTCCTGGAAAACAATGCCTTGGCTTTCATCCGTCAAGACTTCGACTGCGGCTGGCGAAGAGGCCGGAGGGCCTCCATTGCAAAAAAAGAATGATCGCTGCCAAAACGGTGATCTTGCCCATCACCGCTCCGAGCCAGGGCTGCAAGATTTGATCGGTGACGCCGATACCCAACGCGGCGTAAAGGGTCCCGACGAGGCTTCCCACGCCGCCCAACACGACGACCATGAAACAATCGAAAATGTAATTCTGGCCGAGGCTGGGCCCGACATTCGCAATCTGGGAGAGACAGGCTCCCGCCATCCCGGCCAGCCCAGATCCAAAAGCGAACGTCATCATATTTACCCAATCGGTCCTGACTCCCAGCGCTGCGGCCATCTGCCGGTTTTGCATCACGGCACGGATTTGGAGGCCCAGAGATGTCCGAGTGAGCAGGAGGTAGGTCAGCAGGAGGATGAACGCAGCGAATCCAATCACGAACATTCGATTAAATGCGAGGAGAACGTCATGAATTACAAGGCTGCCGCTCAGCCAGCTGGGTGCGCCGACCTGTACGTTAGCGGCACCGAACATTTGGCGAATGAGCTGCTGCAAGACAAGGCTCACGCCCCACGTCGCCAGCAGCGATTCAAGTGGGCGACGGTAAAGAAACCGGATGATGCCGCGTTCCAGCGCAAGGCCCACGGCACCCGCGGTCACGAACGACGCGAAGAGCGCCACCAAGAAGAAGGCATCGAAGCCCGGCCCCGATGCGCCAAACCATCCCTTAAAGGCGTTTTGCGTCACGTATGCGGTATAGGCTCCAATCATCATGACTTCCCCGTGCGCCATGTTAATGATGCCCATCAAGCCGAAGGTGATGGCGAGTCCCAATGCCGCCACCAGCAAAACGGCCGCCAGGCTCAGGCCGCGAAATCCCGTGCCGTAGAATGTGGCGGTTCGCATATGAGATTGTATTTCGCTGATAGCGTCAGAAGTCGCGGTTAGCGTTTCCTTTCCGTAGCGAGCGGGATTTTCCTTTGCCATCTTGTGCAAAGCTTCGAGGAAGGTGAACGCGTTTACGGACCGCACCCTCCGCAAATGCTCAATTGCCTCAAGCCGTTTCCGCGAATCATCGGAAGACAATTGCGTCGTGGCCACGGCCTCCGATAGCGCTTGTGTTGCTTCAGGGTCCGATTCCGTTTTCATGCGTCCCTCGAGGTAGGAGAGGTACTCCGCATTCTGTTCTTGTCCGAGTTTGACCGCGGCATCCCGACGCATCTTCGGGTTGGGATCGGCCAGAGCGAAGAGATCAAGCGTAGTCTTGATCGCCCGACGCAACTTGGAACTGGTGTCCAAAGCCGTCAGTTCGGAAGAAAGGAACGAAAACGCAGCACCGGCGCCGTCTTTCAGCAACTCTCCGTCGGCGATTCGGATTGCGTGTACCCACCCCGTCGAGTCGGTTTGGGACTCCGTCAAGAACGGGGTCCGAATCTCATTGGTTTCGTTAATATAGACTCCGCCTTGCCGCCACGCCGCAAGGGCCTGCTGAACCAGCGAATCTCCGGATTCCGCCAAGCCCCGAATAATTTCAATTTGTCTTGATTCATCCTCGGTCAGGAGCGCCTCCACCAAGTTAGCCCGGTGCGGGGATTCCGCCGCCTCGCCACCGATCCATCCGAAGAGTGCGGCGGCAAGAAGGGTCCAACGAAGAAAAATCATCCAATTAAACACAACAGATGGGGAACCTTATTGGAAAAAGGGGGGGCGGATCGAGGAAGATCCACCCCCCAACTACTTGCAATCAAGCACACCCGTCGGGAAAGAGGCTATTTGGAAGAAAGAAACTTGTCGCTAAACGGCTCCCCGGCGACCGGTCCGAGGGATTTGATGATCTTGAACTGCCCGTTGGCAAGGGTTTCGCCAATGAAAACCGGGTTCACGAGGTGATGATTCTCCTGCATCCTCACTTCGCCAGCAGGGCCCTTAAACTTCTGGCCAATCAACGCCGCACGAACCGCGTCGACTTCAAACGAACCGGCCTTCTCAACCGCTTGCTTCCACAGGTACACGCCCATCCGCGACAGGTTCATCGGACTGCACGTAACGCGATTTTTGGGATCCACACCGGTCACGGTGTACGGAACACCGGTGACTTTGGGAGCCTGCAGCCATTTCGTGAAATCGGTGACGAACTTCTTGTTCTCGGGCGTCTTTAACGACATGAAATAAGTCCAGCAGCCGAGATGACCCACGAGTTGTTTTGCCGGGAGACCCCGGAATTCATCCTCGGAAATTGAAAACGATACCACCGGGCAATTCTCGGAAGTGAGGCCGGCATTGGCGAATTCTTTGAAGAACGGAATGTTCGTGTCGCCATTCAGGGTGCTAATCACACACGCCTTCCCTGCGGAAGCGAAGCGTTTGATCTCCGAGACAATTGTCTGGTAGTCTGTGTGACCGAACGGAGTGTAAATCTCCACAATGTCGGAGTCGGGAATACCCTTCATCTTCAAGTATTTCTTGAGGATCTTGTTGGTTGTACGGGGGTAGACGTAGTCCGAACCCACCAGGTAAAACTTCTTCTTTCCCTCCCCGAGCATATAGTCGACAGCGGGAACAGCCTGTTGGTTCACCGCTTCAGCGGTATAGAATATATTCTTAGACAACTCTTCGCCTTCATACTGGACGGGATAAAAGAGGAGACCGTTGGCCTGCTCAAATACGGGAAGCACTGATTTACGACTGACTGAAGTCCAGCAGCCAAAAACGGCGGCGACCTTGTCCTGCTCAAGCAATTGTTTGGCCTTTTCAGCAAAGAGCGGCCAATTGGATGCGGGATCGACGATCACCGGTTCGATCATCTTTCCCTTAACGCCGCCGGCTTTGTTAATCTCGTCGAACGTGAACAGAAGTACGTCCTTGAGCGATGTTTCGCTGATAGCCATGGTTCCGCTGAGCGAGTGGAGTACACCGACCTTGACTGTTTCAGCAGCGTGGATCGGGATAGCCAGGATCCATGCCGCGAGAATGGGCGCTAATTTTAGAGAGACATATTTCATATAAATTAAAACAATTTATTGAAGTGAGGAGCTTTTGTTGGTTGATAAGTTCAGAATAGGTACGAAACGCCGACCCCGATGAGGAATCGGTCGTATTGCTTGCCGTAACCCTTGTCTAAGGATGTGTGATCATAGCGAATTTCCGGCTGAATCTTGATCTGGGGGAGGGGCTTGTAGTTCAGCGTGAGTGCCACGCTCGTCAGATCTTGGCCACTGTTGAGCGGAAAGCCCAACGGATCGCCCGAAGCATTCACGCCATCACGATCACTCAAAAACTCCCCGCGGACCGCGAGTCCCACTTTGGGAGTGAATGCATAAGACAACCAGGCGCCCGTGGACCACACAGGGGATGTATGGCCGCTAATCTTGAAGGTAAAATAATCGAGCTCGGTGCCGACACTCCAGTTTTCAGCGAACTTCGCCCCTCCGAGGAGTGAAATGCCCTGGAAGACGGAGATGCTGTTGTTTTCGCGTCCCGTGAATCCAACAATGCTCATCCAGACTGGCTCGCAAGGCTTAATCCCCAAAGCCACCACAATCGTCTTGCTGTTGTTGTTATCAACCGGACCTGCATACATGCCGTTCTGGAGCCGGACTTTCACATCCAGCCAATCCGTGAACGTATAGCCAACCTGTGCACCGGCGGCCGGGCCGTTCCCCGTGTAAAACCACTGGTATCCCTGCGAGTAATTATCGTTGGCAGCGCCGCCATCTCCAGACTCGTAGTTCAGGAGCGAAATTAATTCGCCCGCGCGAACATTGAGTCCGGTGCCAATGGGCACATTCATTTCGATATAGGCCTCGCGCAGGTTCTCAAACCCGACGGTACTTGAACTCGAATTCACGATGGCAGCGTCCTGTCCAAAAATAAGTGACGTCCTGTAAGCGACATCGTACTTGTCGCCGCTACGTTCTACCGGTGGACTCGCGAGTGTCAGTTTGACCTTGTTGAGGGCGAAACTGTCCGATTTTCGATTCCAGAGATAGCCCGGTGAAGTGCCTCCGGGCGGATTCGATGTGTCGTAGAAGTAGGAGGCCGAGACAAAACCGCTGAGCGTTGTGCTGGAAAGCGCCTTGACGGGCATGGAAGCACCCGTGCTGCCGAGGAGGCCCTCCTTCTTCGCAACTTGCTCCAGACTATCGAGCCGCATCCGCAGCTCCTGGTTTTCCTTTTCGAGCTTGTCCAGTTTCGGGGAATTCTGGGCGAACGAAGGCGCAATGCCCCCTAGAAGTGCGCCCGTGATGGCGAGGCGGTAGGATATGGGTGACCGTTGTTTCAATCTCATGGTAATTTTTGGCTGAGAACTTAATCGTGAGCGTGCGTCACCCAATGCACCAAACGGTGCGTTCGGAAACGCAAAAGCTCATCGAAAATACTTCGAAGCAACTGGAATGCCCACACACCGGGATTGTATTCATCGCACCCATGAATTTCCGTCATGAATTGTGTCTGTGACTCATTAAACCTGACGAGTCCGGCGTATCTGAACGTCGTCAGATCCGATTCTCTAAGCGTAAATTCTTGACGAGATCCTCACAAAATATGCAGCAACCATCCCGAACTGGCTAAATGTGGCCAGTCGGGTCATTCTGCCACACGAAATCGAATCGCACAGGCGCAGGCTCAAGACTCGTGATATCGCACTGAAACGTTCTGCTGACTTGGAGAAAAAGGTGTCACCAGCTGGCGGGTCCTCACCCCTGCCCCCCCGAACTCAAAGTGCACACCGTCATGCCATGAACCGTTGCCGGTACTTGGTTTGCGCGGACTCCCGTCCGCGACTACGGGGCGACGGTTCATGGGCAGGAGAAGTTCTTTCACCACAACGTGGGCGCGGGTTAGGCTCCGCACATGGCTTTGCAGATCTTACACCGCACCGCGGTCAATCCGGGCGGAGTTCAAAAACTCGGCCCGTACGAAATTGAACCCCTCATCGACCGGGAGGACGAGGGCGCCGCTACAGCGTATCGGGTGCGGATTCAGCCATACCAACGAACGAGTATCAGCTATCACAAGATAGCGGAGGAGTTTTATTATGTGCTCGGTGGCTCGGGCAAAGCGATTCTAAACGGCATACCGCATGATCTGCGGGTAGGTGACTTCCTGCGCCTTCCGCCCGGCGCGACGCACGGCTTTATCACCGAGGCCGACGAATTGCTGATGCTCGACCTCCACACGCCTGGGTCGCATCCAGATCGCGATGTCTACTTTGTCGGCGAGGCTCCAAGCGGCTTTACCTTGAAGGATTCTGAGTGAACGCAATTGATAATGGGATAGCTCACACCCGTACGACGCCAAACGAGACATCGATCCTGCCGTTGGCAAAATAGCGGGCAAGGATCGGCACATTCAAAAGTTGTCGAGATGACGACAGAAGCAAACACTAGACCCATGGCCATCAAGGCGACCATCTACAAGGCCAAGATCCAGCTTTCCGACATCGACCGCAATGTCTACGGCGACTACCCCGTGACGATTGCCCGTCACCCGTCGGAGACGGACGAACGGATGCTCATCCGGCTGCTCGCCTTCGCCCTAAACGTGCCCTCCAACAACGACCCCGTCGCCCTTGAATTTGCAAAGGATATGTGGGAAGCCGACGAGCCCAGCCTTTGGCAGAAAGACTACACCGGAAACATCGTCCACTGGATCGAGGTCGGTCAGCCCGACGAAAAGAGGCTGCTGCGGGCGACGGCACGCGCCGGCCGCGTCAGCGTTTACAGCTTCAGCCCCAATACCCCAATTTGGTGGAAAAGCATCGAGACGAAGCTCACCCGCGCCCGCAACCTCTCGGTGTGGCAAATCCCCTCGGAACGAAGCCAGGCGATCGCCGGGTTGGCGCAGCGGACGATGGTGCTGCAGGTAACTGTTCAGGACGGTGCGATCTGGGTCGGGGACGGCACACGCTCCGTCGAAGTTGCAACCGTGCGGCTCTGTGGCCAACTCATGAGCAAGAAGTAAAGGGATATATCATCAGTACGATGCTCGTTTCACTCTTGCAATTGGCACTGATGATGTCGGATCCGATTCCTTGATCCTGGGTACGAGTTGTGGTCTCTTCGGTCCTTACTCCCATGGCCGGATTGCCTTCACAGTGTCGACGCTGCGGCGACCTCCTCGGAGTCCGTGATGACGGGGGCGTTTGTGCCCGATGTCTGGCCCGGGCTGCCTTTGGCGCATTCCCGGATGCCCCCCACGCCTTGATGCCAGCGGCCGCCTCTTTTCCTAGACCGTTTGGGCCGTACGAATTGCTGGATGAAATAGGACGCGGCGGAATGGGCATCGTGTACCGCGCTCGCCATGCCCCACTGAATCGAGAGGTGGCGATCAAGGTGCTTCCGTCGCCCGCCCTCGCTGAACCCGCACGCCTCGCTCGGTTCCAGATCGAAGCGCGGGCGTCCGCCCGCCTCCGCCATCCGAACATCGTCACGCTGCATGATTTCGGCGAAATCGACGGACAGCCCTATCTCGTGATGGACCTCGTTTCGGGCCGCAATCTCGCTGAGATCACCCGTAGCGGACCCCTGGATCCGCATGAAGCGGCTCATCATTTGGCTTTGGCCGCCCGGGCTGTCGCTCACGCCCACGCTCAAGGGGTCCTCCATCGCGACCTGAAACCCGCCAATATTCTCATCGATTCCGCAAATGAACCGCAGATCACCGATTTCGGCCTCGCCAAAGAAATGGACGCCACGGTGAGTCTGACCGGCAGCCGCGAAGTGTTTGGCTCGCCCGGTTATATGCCCCCCGAACAGGCCGATCCAAGCTTTGGGGAGGTAGGCTTCGCCAGCGATGTCTATTCGCTCGGCGCGACTTTCTATCACCTGCTCACCGGTCGGGCACCCTTCCTCGGAGCCACATCCACTGCCATCCTCCACCAGGCTCTCCATTCGGAGCCTGTGTCACCCCGCCAACTGAATCCCGCTGTGCCCAAGGACCTGGAGACCGTAATCTTGAAGTGTCTCCGAAAAGAGCCCGCCCGACGCTACGCGACCGCCCTCCAGCTCGCGGACGACTTGGAACGGTTTCTACGCGACGAACCGGTCCAAGCCCGCCCCGTCGGATCGATGGAACGAAGCTGGCGTTGGTGCCGACGCCGCCCGGTCATCGCCGGCCTTAGCGCTCTCTTACTGTTATCTCTCATCGCTGTTGCCCTCACGGCAACCGTCGCCGCATTTCGTATTAATCGGCTCCGTCAATTGGAAGCCGACGGTCGGGAGTCGGCGGAGGCCAATCTCTACGCGGCCGATATGGTTGCCGTGCAACAGGCGTGGGATGAACGCAACCTCGGTCGCGCTCGCCAACTCCTCGAAACCCATCGACCCCGCCCTGGTGAAAAGGATCGGCGGGGCTTTGAATGGCATCTGCTTCACAAGTGGGTCCGCGGCGATCACCACGAAGTTTTACTCCAAGAAAATCAGCCATTCACAGCCATGGCACTCGCAACCGATGAAACACGAGTGTCCCTCGTCACCCCCACGGAGTTGATCGCCTATGATCTGCCCGGGAGACGTATCCTCCGGCGGTGGCCGCTGCCCGAACGTAAGGAGGCGCGGAAAACGTCCATTAGCGAGGGCAACCGCTGGATCGCCACCACCGAAACCAACGGCCTGTGGCTGCACAACATCGAAACCGGAGAGCGCACCATTTTGCCCACCGGCCCCTGCGACACCGTCGCGTTCGCGTCCGGCGCAAATGTGGTCGCCATCTGCGATGCGTTGCATTCCTACCGGTATGATCGACCCACGGCGATCGAAGTCTGGGACTTCGCCAAACAGGAGCGAATCGGCGGGTTGCCGGACTATGGCGGGCCCGCGTTGCACCTTGATCCAACGGGCAAAACGCTGCGGGCCGTGGGTCAGGATGCCACCTTTTTGACCTGGCAGCTGCCGTTCGGGCGACCGCGAATCGTACAGTACGGCGATGATTGGAACGATACGGCGGCCTTTTCGCGAAGTGGCCAACTGGCGATCCGGTCCGATGCGGCGGGCAATGTGCAATTGATCGACACCCGGGACGCCTCGGTGGAATGGGTTCGATCCAACGCCGCGCCGCGCGGTGTGGCGGTGTCCGTCGAGGGCGACCGGTTTGAAGCGGCGTCCCACGCCTGTTCTGCGAATGGCCAGTTGATTGAATTTCGATGTCGGGACAACTCGGGGCTAGCCGGCACGATTGCGGGACACATGGCGTGGGTGCCAGCGTGTCACTTGTACGCTTCGAATCAGTTCGTCCTGTCGGCTGGGGCGGATGGATTATTTGCGAGTTGGTCAACGGCGCCTCGGCCGACAGATGTATTGGTGACGAATGACTTGAGGAACGTGGGAGGACACCGGCCGCAGTTTTCGCGCTCCGGGAAATGGGCAGCGATGACCATCAGCAATGTCCGCGGCGACGATCCAGGATCCACGGCAGTGTTCGATGCAACGTCGTGGAAAAAGAGCGCTGTGTTGCCGGGCGGTGTCGTCGGTTTCCTCGGGGCGGCAGACGACTTGGTACTGTGGCAACCGAAGAAAGGGCTTTCGATCTATCACCTGCCGGAATGCTCAAGAACGGACAGTGCGATCGGTAAGGAAGCTGCGAATGTGGCGTTTATTCACTTATCGGACGACACACGCAGGATTGGACTTCACGGCTCCGATGAGAGCCTCGTGGTGCACGAATTCCCCTCCGGCCGGGCGATCGCCACGAATGAGCTACGGTGTTGGTGGTACAGTTTTGTGCCGAATTCGCAATCGTTAATTATTTGCACCCCAACGGAGATCGTCGAATGGAATCCAGACGCGAACGAGAGTAAAATTCTATTGTCCGTCTTTTCGGAGGAAATCGCTTTTTCCCCCGATGGGTCACTGCTGGCTGTCGGCGGGTGGGACCACAAGATTTATTTAATCGACTATCCCAGCAAGCGACTACTATGCACCCTGATCGGCCATCAAGGTGGGGTCACGGGTTTAGCGATCACACCGGATAAGACGACGCTTGTGTCGTCCGGTGAAGATAAAGCTATACGCTTTTGGAATCTCCAAACTCGCAGAGAGGTCGCGAAGCTAAGTATGGGCCACCCAGCCTATTGGCTCTCTCTTTCTCCCTCTGGTGGAAGTTTAGTTGTCGGAGATCTCATTTTCTATCGCGCATTTGTCCGAAGCGACTAGTGCCTGATATTTTGCTTATTACCACCCTTTGCCTTTCCTCCTGTTTTTCCGCTGGAGGACGCTTTCTTAGCTGGGGTTGATTTGGCGGTTGTGGCGGGTTTTGCAGCCTTGCTTTTCGTATTCTTTTTTGGGGGCATGGTAATTTTTCCTTTTTTGTTGAGACGTTGTACGATTTGAAAGTGGTGCGGTGATCCAGAAGGTACCCGACGCTTGGGAAATGGGAAGCTTTGTGTGGCAGCAGTTCACTGGAAGGCATGGTTAGAATCGCACCAATTTTTCCAGCTCACGAACCCGTGCGCTGATCTCCGGACGGAGGACTTTTGTTGTCCGGCTCAGTCCAAATCCTTCGCAGCAAAAGGACGCCACCACCGCTCCGTGGATCATCGCCCTGCGAAGGTTTTGGTTGATAGTTCCCTTTTTCTGGCTGGCCAGGTACCCCATGAGCCCGCCGACGAATGAATCTCCCGCACCGGTTGGATCGATCACCTTCTTGAGCGGATACGCCGGGGCGACAAAGAGTCCTTCGGGTCCCGACAAGAGGGACCCGTGCTCGCCCTTTTTTACGATGACATAGCGCGGCCCGAGGTGATGCAACTTGGGTAACGCAGCCACCACGTTATCTTCCTTCGCAAGTTGTCGGGCCTCACCGTCATTGAGCACGAGGCAATCGACCCGCTTGAGAAGACGCAGAAGCTCATCGAGGGCGATGTTCATCCAAAGGTCCATGGTGTCGGCGACTACGAACCAGGGCTTTTTCAGCTGATCCAGGACACGGTGCTGCACCTGGGGAGAGATGTTGGCGAGGAGAACGAACGGTGTGGTTTCAAGTTCCCCAGGCAATGTCGGCTGCCAGTGTTCAATGACGCCTAAAACCGTTTCCAGCGTTCTCCTGTTGTTCATGTTCACTTCATATTCGCCAGACCAATGAAAGGTCTGCCCGTCCTTCACCTTTTGCAGACCCGTCAGGTCAATCCGATGTTTTCGAAACAGGGCGATATGTTTCGACGGAAAATCGCCGCCCACGACTCCCACCAGGCGGGTGGGGGCGAAGAAGGCCGAAGCGACCGCCGCGTGGCTTGCCGATCCACCCAACAGACGGGGGTTTTCGGAATAGGGCGTTTTGATTGAATCAAGGGCGGTGGTACCGACGACGAGGACACTCATGAATGAAAACAAGATAGAGTAAAAGGCATTGAGAACACGGTTTCAGTCCCCACATTTGGAGACGGCGCGCCATCGTAGCGAGAAGCGGGATGTGCTGGCAAACGCTGGTTCACGGAAGAGTCTCCGGTCTCACCAAAGGGTGATGAAGCCGGCCGCAGCAGCGACAAGCCAAAGCACTGCCACCGCCTGGGTCCGACTGAGGCCGATGCGAACAAGGCGATGAGACAGGTGGTTATGATCGCCGATCCAGACGGGGTTGCCGGCGCGAATCCGAGTACAGACCACCTGGGAGAGATCCGTCAAGGGGACGAGGAGAACGACGAGGGGTTCGAGCACCGCCCAGCGAACCGGATGGGCCAGGGAATAAAAATTGGGAAGCAAGGCAAGCACGGCGAGCAGAAATCCCGTGAGATGGCTCCCGCCATCACCGAGAAAAACACGGGCCTTCGGGAAATTGTGCGGCAGAAATCCGGCAAGCGCACCCGCGATCGAGAGCGCCAGGAGAGCAACCAGATATTGGCCATGCCGGATCGCCGTCGTTGCAAACCATGCGGCGGCGATGAGACCCAGTCCAGCGCAGAGGCCGTTCATGTTATCCAGGAAATTGACCGCGTTCGTGATCGTCAGGATCCACAGGACTGTCACCATGTAGCTAAAGACAATGCTTGGCACAAACAGGGTTGCCCGGACTCCCGCCGACGCGACCAGGAGAGCGATGAGCAACTGGCCTCCGAGTTTTGCGCCAGCCGGAAGCTCTCGCGAATCATCCAGCAGACCCAGCAGCAGCATTCCCAAAGCGCCTAACAACACCGCGCCAAGAGGAACCACACGCCGTCCCATCCCGTGCGCCAACAGTTGCCGACCCGTCCCCTCCATGAAATTGAACTGAATCGCCAGCCATCCCATCAAGACGACAAACGCCAATCCTGTCAGCACGGCAAGTCCGCCAGCCAAAGGAATCACACCCCCGTGGTCCTTTCTACCGCCCGGCACATCGACCAACCCTTTGCGAATACCCCAACGCCGCCAAATCGGCACCGAGATCCACGTGACCGCGCTCGTGGCGACAAAAACCATCCAATAAGCATCGCGGGGAAACGTCATGGCGCCGGGTCCAAGGGTGGCAAGCGATTGGGAGCGCTCCGCCGATCGCTTCGCGAATCCCACAAACGGCGATACAGCGTTTCCAGATCTCGGACCATGCGGTCTGCGGAAAACCGCGAGCGGACGAATTCGCGTCCACACACGCCGAAACGCTCACGCAGTAACGAATTCCGGGCCAACTGCACCAGGCGATCCTTCAGTCCTAACCGATCTCCCGGCCGAAGAAGGAATCCGGTTTCTCCGTCGAGACAAACCTCGCTGGCACCGTCACAGTCATAGGCAATCACCGGTTTGCCACCCGCCATCGCCTGGGGTATGGCGCGGGGCAAACCTTCTCGCCGGCTGAGATGCACGAGGACATCCAGCAAGGCCACATGACGTGCCACTTCAGCCGGGGGAATCAGCCCGACAAATAGGAAGTTCCGGGCTAGTCCCATCGCGTCAACCTGATCTTCAAACCGTTGCCTCCAGGGGCCGTCTCCAATAAATAGAAACCGGGCGCGCGGAACTTCCTCAATCAGCTGAGGAGCAATAGCGATGAGTTCCTCATGACCCTTCAGATCGAAAAGTCGGGCGATTTTGCCAACCACAAAATCACCGGCCTGCAGGCCGAACTTAGCCGCGAGCGCCGGATCCCGCTGTGCTTGCAAGTAAGGATCGAGATCAAAGCCGCTGAATATTCGGGTGAATTTCTCCGGGGTCCCGATTCCTGCCGCGAGGTACTGTCGGGTCATCGCGTCCGCCACCGCGATAAAATGGGTGGTTACCCTGGCGGCGATTTTCTCAGCGGTTCGAAAGGCAAGATTGGCGAACGGCCCCTGGAATGAGCCGAAGGAAGGTCCATGAATGGTATGGACAATGACGGGCACGCCAGCACGATGCGCGGCGAGGCGTCCAAGTACACCCGCCTTGCCACTGTGCGTGTGCACCACCTCCGGACGCCAGTCCCGAAGCAGAGCGGTTAAACGTCGAAGGGCCAGAAAATCGGTGACAGGAGAAACGGGGCGCACCAGCTCCGGGATGAGGGTCAGCAGGCCAGGCTTCGATTGTAGCGACGCCTCCAGAGAACCCTCCGTGCTACCACCGGGGCCGGAGACCAGGTCCACCCGCCATTCGGGCAGGTTATAGAGTCCGAGCGCCGAGGTGATGGTGTTTTCCTGTGCACCGCCAACGATCAGCCGGGTGATGATGTGGGTAACTCGCATCGCCACAGGCCGGAGACTCCGGGAAACAAGTTAAACCCGCGGGATATTCTCACTTCGAACCACCCATCAGCTTAGCCAACCGCTCCACCACGTTGGTGTATTCCGCGGTGTCCTTCGGAGCAAGTTCCAGATACCGGGCGAAGGATTCCAATGCGAGGGCCTGATTCTTTTTGACCGTATAGATTTCTCCAAGCCCGTAATGAATTTCATGCATCTTAGGAAAGTTCTTTTCCATGTATAGATAATCCTGAAGAGCCTCGTTATGCCGCTGAAGTTGAAGCAGACTGATCCCGCGGTTCATGATGGCCGTTGCATTATTGGGGTGAGCCTTGATCAGCAGGTTCAACGTATCGAGAGCCTGCAAGTACTGGGATTGCCGCATCTGGATCAGAGAACGACGCAGCAGGGCCGCCAGATCGTCCGGTTTGATTTGGATCCATTCCGAAACGGCGTCCGTCGCCTCCGGAAGCCGGTTCTGCCGGATGTATAGATAACTGAGGGCGTCCAAAACTCCGATATTCTCCGGCTGTGAGGACCGAGCCTCTTTCAGGAGTTTCTCAGCGCCGGCCGCGTCCCCCTTCTTCATCATCGCCGCCGCCTCCAGCCGCACCAATTCGGCATACTCCGGCGGGGACAAGGCCTTTCGGCTATTCCGCTGACGAAGCTCCCGGGCAATCTCGAGCACTCGATCTGGGTAGTCCGCAGCCAGCCAGCCGCCAGCAAGGCTCAGAATGGAGGATGGGACGTCGGGCGCAAGCGCGCGAGCCCGGTCGAAGGAAATCAGCGCCTGTCGTACCAGATCCTCTCCGGTACTGAGGCACGAAGTTCCCCAGGCACGCAGGAACGCCGGCTCATCCACGGGTCCAAAGATTGCGAGAATCTGCTGCTGAAGGGCCGGGGCGGACAGTTCACTCAATTCGTGCCCGGCGTCCGCTGGCAGTGGCTCCTTCTTTCGGAGGAACTGATTCACGCGACCGTTGACAATGGCGGAGATGTTGTCAGAACGCGACAACCGGGCCATCTGGAACAGGCGATCCGCGTCCTCGAGCTGCCCTGCTCGCTGGAGTTCGACACCCACATAATTCGCAGACCGACTCATCACCCGGGCGGCGATGAGACGCTGCAGGTCATTGGTAAGTCCGAGTTGTCCGAAGACACGCCCAAACTCATTCCATTGAGCAACGTTGAAGCGAATCTCCTCGGCCGAGAGAGGAGCTGGCACCGCCTGATCACTGCTGAAGCCTGACAGCTGAACGACGAGCCCGTGGGGCCGTTGCTGCAACTGCTCGAAGAAAACTCCGAAGCTTGGGTGGAGATACCACGCCTTGCCCTGGGGAGCCGCGGCGAGCAGTTGATTCAAGAATCGGCCTGCAAGATTTTCCCGGGCTTCCGTCCAGTCCTTAAGCCCGGGCCACGCGGCTCCATAGCGGGCCGTCAACCATTGGCGGTAATCCGGACGCTGGGCGTTGCCGCTGTGGATCAATAACTGCTCCGGTAGGGAAGGGTCTAACCGTCGAGCCAGCTCCACGATCTGGAGCTGCAGCGTGTTGTCCGCCACTAAGATTGAAGAATCCGAAGGCAGGGATTTTCGAATGATCGCAGATAATTCAGCCAGCGCACCGGTATCGCGAACTTGGGGAATATTGCGCCATGCAATCGCCACCGGCACCGCAGCAGCTCCCACGAGCAGCAATCCCCCCGCGACCGGTCCGAGTGCCACCAGCACTCCACGACCATGGGAGTGATCCCGACCTGGCCGTTGACCGTAAACCAACAGGCCAAACCCAAGGAAATATCCCGCCGCCAGCGCTCCAAGATAGTGAAACGTCAGCAATGGCACACCAAATGTGCGGTCCCGCGGAGTGAACTCTGGCAGATCAAATGCTAGAATGATAATCCCGAGCAGGCAGGCGAACTGCAGTAGGTGGAGCGCCGCCGCCGTCATAAATTTCTCAACACTCGACCCTTTCGTTCCCGCCCAGCGGATTCCGATCATGATTAGAGGGGCAATGGTAATCAGGGCGTAGAGGAGAAAACGACCGCGCGGCAGGCTCGTCAGTGATGTCTTTTGATTATCTAGAATCGTCATCAACGCCTGTGAAAAACTGGCACCGACCCGCTTTTCCATCACCGCCACGATCGGCATCAAGAGGTACAGTGTGAGACCCGCGAGGAGGCAGCCGGCGGCCCGCATAAGAAATGCACTTTCAAAGAATGAAAGGCCGCGCACCCAGATCACAGCAATGAGAAATGGCAGGGCAAACCCGATCATCGCCCAGTTGTTGGCAACGCCAAGACCGAAGACAAACGCCATCGGCGTTAACCATCGCTCGTCCAGATCGACTCGGTATTCAAGGATTGCCCGGACGCAAAATGAAAACAGCAGCAGGTCGATCATCTCTCCAGTGAACGCCGTTGCATGCTCCCAAAACGTGAGCTGCAATCCAGCAAGAGCGGCCGCAAAAACAGGGGGAACCCAGGCGAGACGAATGTGTAAGATCGTTTCATCACCATGCCCACGACTGCGTTGGTCACGGGTGCGATCGTGGGGCAAGAGGGCGACCGATCGGGCCAGCTGAGTCAGCACTGAGGCAGCAAAAAGAGCCGTCAAGCCATTCAACGCCAAGATGTAATTCGCCCCCGACAGGAATCGAAATGGAAGGCCCACCAGATACAGCAGCGGCGTCTGGTACGGCAGGTCCCAAAGCCAGCCGGCCCCCCGAAATACTGGGTCGAAGCTGAGGTGGTTAACCGTGTGACACAGGGTCAGCAGGTAGACCAGAAATGCGACGGCCCCCACCCCCCAAGGCAAGATCCGAGGAACAAAACCACGGGAAGAATCCGGCGTGTCATCCATAAATTGCTGTATCACGATGATGCGGGAGGCGAATCCGAAACGCAAAATCAAAAACGTCGTCCTCGAAGAAAAGCAACCCTCCACCCAAGGACTCCAACTGGATGGCGAGGCAACAAAAAAGGGCGGCCCTCCTGGGTGGAAGGCCGCCTGGCAATCGGAATTAGTGTTCGAAAATGGTCATCCAGCGATCGGCTCGTCCAATGGACTCTCCTCAGCCGGTACGGGCTCGTCAGGCACCTCGACCAGAGGCTTCAGTTTCATCCGGCGATGTAAATCAAACCCAGTTCCCGCCGGGATGATGTGCCCCATGATGACATTTTCCTTGAAGCCCCGCAGGAAGTCCACCTTGCCCATCGTAGCCGCTTCGGTGAGAACCCGCGTGGTGTCCTGAAATGAGGCGGCACTGAGGAATGATTCCGTCTCCAGTGAGGCCTTGGTGATCCCCAGCAGCACGGGAGCCGCTTCGGCAGGCTTGCCTCCCATCTTCTCAACCCGGTTGTTCTCTTCCTCGAAGATTAACTTATCGATCTGTTCACCCCACAGGAAGATAGTGTCCCCAGGCTCGGTGATCCGAACCTTGCGCAACATCTGGCGGATGATGATCTCGATGTGCTTGTCATTGATCGTCACGCCCTGCAGGCGGTACACTTCCTGAACTTCATTCACGAGGTGCTCCTGCAATTCCTGGGCGCCGCAGATCTCCAGAATTTCGTGCGGAACCACCGGCCCGTCGGTCAATTGCTGACCCTTCTTCATGAAGTCGCCCTTGTAAACGATCACATGCTTGCCAATCGGAATGAGATGCTCCTCTTCCTGATCGGTCTGCGGATCCTTGATCAGGATGCAGCGTTTGCCTCGAATCGAGGGACCGAAGTCGACGACACCATCGATCTTGGCGATCACGGCAGCGTCCTTCGGCTTACGGGCTTCAAACAACTCAGCGACGCGTGGCAGACCCCCCGTAATGTCCTTGGTCTTAGCCGCCTTTCGCGGAGTCTTGGCAAGCAGCGCTCCGGCGATGATGTCATCCTCCTCACCCACCACAAGGTGGGCCCCAGCAGGAATAGGATACTGCGCAAGCGATTCACCTTTTCGATCCTTGATCACTACCGTCGGGTGCAAGTCCTCCTTGTGCTCGATGATGACCATGTCTTCCTGGCCGGTTGCTTCATCAACCTCCTGCTTCATGGTCACCCCTTCGATGATGTCCGTGAATTCAACCCTGCCCGCCTTCTCCGAAATGATCGGAACGTTGTACGCATCCCATTCGACAAAGACGTCACCCTTCTTCACCAACCCACCGTCCTGCACCGAGATTACCGACCCGATGACAATGCTGTGGGTTTCAAGATCCTGGTTATCCTCGCTGACAATGGCCAGGGATCCATTCTTGTTGAGCACGATGACGTTTCCGTCTGCAAGAGTTACGTAACGCAGATCCATGTAGCGCACCTTGCCGTCGTGCTTCGCCTTAATCTGCGGCTGCTTAAATGTCTGTGCCGCAGCTCCGCCGATGTGAAACGTCCGCATCGTCAGCTGGGTGCCCGGCTCGCCGATCGACTGCGCCGCGATGATACCCACCGCCTCGCCCTTCTTAACAAGTCGTCCCGTAGCCAAGCTTCGGCCGTAACACTTCGCGCAAATACCCGACTTCGTTTCGCACGTGAGCACGGAGCGAATCTTTACCTTTTCCACTCCGGTCTTCTCGATGGAACGGGCACGGATCTCTTCAATTTCGTCGCCCGCGCTCACCAACATGTGCTTGAGGTCACCCGGTTCCAGAATGTTCTCCGAGGAATAGCGACCGACAATACGCTCGCTGATTTTCACCACTTCCTCCTCACCCTCATAGATGGCGGAGACCCAGATCCCATTCGTCGTACCGCAGTCGTCCACGCGAATAATTACATCCTGTGAGACATCGACCAGTTTGCGGGTCATGTATCCCGAGTCCGCCGTCTTGAGGGCGGTGTCCGCAAGACCCTTGCGGGCGCCGTGGGTTGAGATGAAGTATTCGAGGACCGAAAGACCCTCCCGGAAGCTCGCCAGAATGGGTTTTTCAATGATATCGCCGCTGGGCTTGGCCATCAGGCCGCGAAGTCCGGCCAGCTGGCGTACCTGAGCCTTGTTGCCTCGCGCACCGGAATCCACCATGAGATGAACTGAATTATACTCCTTCTTGCCGTGATTGTGCTCCAGAGTCTTGAGCATAACGTTGGCGATCTGGTCTGTGCAATGCGTCCAGATATCGACAACTTTGTTGTAACGCTCCTGGTTGGTGATGACACCTTTCTTGTGCTGTTTTTCGACATCTCCAATTTGGGATAAGGCGTTCTTGATCTCCTTTTCCTTCTCGATCGGGATGATCATGTCGTCGATGCCGATGGAAACTCCGGCCTTGGTGGCCTGCTCAAACCCAACTTCCTTCAGCTTGTCGAGCGTTACCACAGTGCGGTCGTGGCCGACGGTCTTATAGCAGTTCATGATGATGTCCCCGAGCTTGGATTTGCCCACGGCAAAGTTCACAAAGCCCAGTTCCAGCGGCCAGATCTCGGAGAAGAGGACGCGCCCAACGGTGGTTTCGATCACCTGCTTCTCGGGGTCGCCGTAGACGGTCTTTCGGCCGCGATCCGGATTCGCAATGCGCACCCGGTCGTGGGTCTTCAACTCGCCATCGGCCTGGGCGAAAACAACCTCATCTTTGGAACCAAAGAGCATATAGCGGTCGGAGTCCCGTCGGTGTTTTCGAGGTTCAGCCGTTAGATAGTAGCAGCCCAGAGTGATGTCCTGGGTCGGAGTCATGATCGGCTTTCCGCTCGACGGACTGAAGATGTTGAGCGGAGCCATCATCAGGAGGCGGGACTCCATCTGCGCCTCGACCGACAGCGGCACGTGGACAGCCATTTGATCGCCGTCGAAGTCGGCGTTATAGGCGGTGCAAACGAGCGGATGAATCCGGATCGCCTCGCCTTCGATCAGAACCGGTTCAAACGCCTGAACAGACAGCCGGTGAAGTGTCGGCGCGCGATTGAGCAGAACCGGATGACCGCGGGTCACCTCTTCGAGGATGTCCCAAACCTCAGGCGATTGCCGTTCGATCATCTTTTTCGCCGAACGAACCGTGTGGACATAGCCCAGATCCTTGAGTCGGCGGATGATGAATGGTTCAAACAAGACCAAGGCCATCTTCTTGGGAAGGCCGCATTGATGAAGTTTCAGCTCGGGACCGATGACGATGACGGATCGACCGGAGTAATCGACGCGTTTGCCGAGCAGGTTTTGGCGGAAACGGCCGGACTTGCCTTTGAGCATGTCCGACAGCGACTTGAGTGAACGATTGCCCGCCCCCGTGACAGCACGGCCGTGGCGGCCGTTGTCAAAGAGCGCGTCGACCGCCTCCTGGAGCATTCGCTTTTCGTTCCGGATGATCACCTCCGGAGTTTTCAGTTGCAGCAGGTTTTTCAACCGGTTGTTGCGGTTGATGACTCGGCGATAGAGGTCATTGAGATCCGACGTTGCGAACCGGCCTCCTTCCAAAGGGACGAGCGGCCGCAGGTCGGGAGGTATCACCGGGAGGACGATGAGGATCATCCATTCGGGGCGGCTCTTGGATTTCTGGAAGCCCTGGAATAGTTTGATCCGCTTCGCGATCTTTTTCCGATTCTGTTTGGATTTAGTCTCGGTCATCGCGATCTGAAGCTCATCGATGCCCTTCTGCAAATTCAGAAGGGCAAGCGCGTCCCGGACGGCCCCGGCCCCCATCTTTGCGATGAAGGCGTCCACCCCGTAGGTGGTTCGTGCCTCGCGACATTCGTGTTCGCTGAGCAACTGGTGTTGCTTGAGTGGCGTCGTGCCGGGATCAATCACCAAGTAGTCTTCGTAATAGATTACGCGTTCCAAATTCCTAGCCGTCACGTCGAGCATCAGCCCGATGCGGGAAGGCATGCACTTGAAGAACCAGATATGCGAGACGGGCACCGAAAGTTCGATGTGCCCCATGCGCTCGCGGCGGACCCGGCTGAGGGTCACCTCAACGCCGCAGCGGTCGCAAACAACGCCGCGGTGCTTGATCCGTTTGTATTTACCGCACGAGCATTCCCAGTCCTTGACCGGACCGAAAATGCGTTCGCAGAACAATCCACCCTTTTCCGGCTTGAATGTCCGGTAATTGATGGTTTCCGGATTCTTTACTTCACCTTTGGACCACGAGCGGATGGCATCCGGGGCGGCCACAGTGATGCCAACGTGATCCACCAGGTTTACTTTGTCCTGGAGGCCGAGCAATTCGCGGGCGGTATCTTTAGAGGAGGTCATGAGTTTGTATTCCTTCTGGTTCGAGGATTCCCTTACCCATTACAGGGCGGCGAGGGCAGCCGCCGGGTTCTGTTCCTTTGGATCATTCGCCGGATTGACGTAGCCCACTTTCACGTCGAGTCCGAGCGACTGCATTTCCTTCACGAGCACGTTAAACGATTCAGGGATGCCAGCATCGAGCGAATTGTCGCCCTTCACGATGCTTTCATAAATGCGGGTGCGACCCTGAACATCATCTGATTTGACAGTGAGAAGCTCTTGGAGGGTATACGCAGCCCCGTAAGCTTCCATCGCCCAGACTTCCATTTCTCCGAACCGCTGACCGCCGTACTGTGCCTTGCCTCCCAACGGCTGTTGTGTGACGAGGGAATACGGTCCCACGGCCCGGGCATGGATCTTGTCGGCGACGAGATGGCCTAGTTTCATCATGTAGATGTATCCGACCACGATTTCCTGATCGAAGCGCTCGCCGGTACGGCCGTCATGCAAGTGCACCTTTGCGTGCTCCGGAAGCTTCGCCTCCTTGAGGAATCCACGGATGTCCTTCTCCTTGATGCCATCAAAAACCGGGGTGGCAATTCGTATGCCCAGCACGCGGCACGCCCATCCAAGGTGGGTTTCAAGCACCTGCCCCACATTCATCCGGGACGGCACGCCCAGCGGGTTCAATACGATGTCGACCGGGGTCCCATCATCGAGGAAGGGCATGTCCTCCTCCGGAACGATCTTCGCAACAACACCCTTGTTGCCATGGCGTCCAGCCATCTTGTCACCCACCGACAGCTTCCGCTTGGAGGCAATATAGACCTTCACCTGCTTGACGATGCCCGAATCCACCTCGTCGCCGGCCTCAGCCCGATCCATCTCCTCATGATGCTGTGATTTGAGATCCTCAAACTTCTTTTGGAACTGCCCAATAATCTCATTAATCTTGTTCCGGATCGGCGACGGATCGATTTCGATCTTATCATACACCGCTGCGAGCTTTTTCAGCAGCGTCTTGGTAATCTTCCGGTTGGCCGGGATGATGATTTCACCCGTTTCGCTATTGACGACGTCGAGTGGAATCTTTTCTCCCAACAGAATATTCGATAGAGCCTCCGTAAGCTGTTCGGTGAGATCTTCCTTCTTTGACTTATACGACTCGTCGATCTCCCGGGCCACCTTTCTCGGGGAATCCTTGGAATCCGTCCGCATCGCCTTTTCACCCTGCTTGCTGGCGGAGGCCTTTACATCCATGACGACGCCATAGGTGCCCGAAGGAACCTTCAGCGAAGTGTCCTTCACATCCGCCGCCTTCTCTCCAAAGATGGCACGCAACAATCTCTCCTCCGGAGCCAGCTCCGTCTCGGATTTAGGAGTAATCTTGCCCACGAGAATGTCGCCCGGTTTGACCTCCGCTCCAACCCGAATCACGCCATCCATTCCGAGGTTCTTCAAGGCCTCCTCGCCGAGGTTGGGTATGTCCCGCGTGATCTCCTCCGGCCCCAATTTCGTGTCACGGGCAACCACCTCGAACTCGTCGATATGAATTGATGTGAACACGTCGTCCTTGACAATGCGTTCCGATATAAGGATTGCGTCCTCGAAATTATACCCGTTCCAGGGCATGAACGCGCAAAGCACGTTTCGACCGAGTGCGAGCTCGCCGCCCTGCGTACACGGGCCGTCGGCGATCGCCTGCCCCTTCTTTACGTGATCCCCCTTGGCAACCAAAATCTTTTGGTTGATGCAGGTCGCGGCGTTGGACCGCATGAATTTGCGGACAGGATAGACGTAGACGTCATCCTCCGGGGCGTGCTTCAACTTCTTCTTGCTTTCAGGTATCTTCCCATCCTTGGTAACAATCACCTGATTGCCAGTAACGGATGCAACGCGGCCGGCGTCTTCAGACACAATGATCGCACGGGAATCGCGAGCCACCCGCTCTTCGAGACCGGTCGCCACGAGGGGAGCCTCTGTAATCAAGAGAGGGACGGCTTGCCGCTGCATGTTGGAACCCATCAAGGCGCGGTTGGCATCGTCATGCTCAAGGAACGGAATCAGACCGGCGGCCACCGAAACGAGTTGTTTCGGAGACACGTCCATATAGTCAACCTTTTCCTTTTCGACATCGACGAAGTCACCCTTGCAACGGCACGTGACAGTATCGCCGAGGAAGCGGCCTTTTTCGTCGATGATCGAGTTCGCCTGGGCGATGACAAATCCTTCCTCTCGGTCGCCCGTGAGGTAGTCGATCTGTTCGGTGACACGGCCCTTTTCGCACTTTCGGTAGGGAGTCTCGATGAACCCGAAATCGTTGACCCGCGCAAAGCAGGCCAGCGACGCGATCAGGCCGATGTTGGGGCCTTCCGGTGTCTCAATCGGACAAATACGGCCGTAATGGGACGGGTGAACGTCACGCACTTCGAAGCCAGCGCGATCCCGGGAGAGACCCCCGGGTCCGAGAGCAGACAACCGACGCTTATGGGTTAATTCCGCCAGCGGATTGATCTGATCCATGAACTGACTCAGCTGGCTGCGTCCAAAAAAGTCCCGCACAACAGCGGACAGCGCCTTGGGATTGATCAATTTTTGGGGAGTCATCGTATCCAGGCTTTGGTCGAAAAGCGTCATGCGCTCCTTAACCAGCCGCTCCGTTCGCGCCAGTCCGACCCGGCACTGATTTGCGAGCAACTCGCCAACGGTCCGTATACGCCGGCTACCCAGGTGATCAATGTCATCCAAGCTGCCCTGCCCTTTCTTCAGCCGAAGAAGATACTTGGTCGCTCCTAAAAGATCATGTCCGCGAAGAATTCGATCCTCTGAGTTTTCCTTAAGGCTAAGCTTCTGGTTGATCTTATAGCGCCCAACCCGACCGAGATCGTAGCGCTTCGCATCGAAAAAGAGCCGCTTGATCAGGGCTTTGGCATTTGCCGCCGTCGGAGGATCCCCCGGTCGGAGGCGGCGATAGATGTCCTTCAGTGCTTCCTCCGCGTTCTTGGTCGGATCCTTTTTGAGACATTTGATGACGATGCCATCGTCCACACCCGTATCCACCACGCGGATCTTGTTGACCCCGAGCTCGGCAATCTGTTTGACGACCGCCTTGGAGAGAGGCTCGAAGGCACGCGCGACGACCACCCCTTTGTCGAGATCCAGGGCATCCTCAACCAAGACCTTGTTTTGGATGTCTTCCAATTTTTCGGCCTCTTTTACAGAGATTTCCTGAATGTCGTAGAACAAGTTCAGAATATCGCCATCGGTGCCGAGCTTCTCAATGGGGGTCTTACCTTCGGCTGTGTTCAGCTTCGCCTCAGGAATTGCGTACAACGCCCGGAAAAAAGTGGTTGTGAGGAACTTTCGGCGACGCTTCTTTCGGTCAAGATAGACGTAGAGGAGGTCGCTCGTGTCGAACATCGCCTCGTACCACGAGCCACGGTCAGGAATGATACGAAAGCTGTGCAGAGTCTTGCCGTTCGGGTGCTGGGTCGATTCGAAGGCCAGGCCGGGCGAGCGATGGAGCTGGCTGACGATGACGCGTTCCGCGCCGTTGATAACGAACGTTCCCTGCGGAGTCATGAGCGGGATCTCACCCATGAACACTTTCTCCTCCTTCGTTCCCTTTTCCTCCTTGAGCAAAAAAGTGACGTAGAGGGGTGCTCCATAGGTCAATCCCTCGCGCAAACAGTCGAGCCAGTCAATTTTCGGATTGCCAATCTCATAGCTGTGGAAATCGAGAACCGTCTTTCCGTCGTAACTTTCGATCGGAAAAACCTCGGTAAACACTGCCTGTAGGCCGAGGTTTCGACGTTTGCTATTCGAGATCTCCGCCTGGAGGAACTCGCGATAGGAATCGAGCTGAATCTCGATAAGATTGGGAGGGACGATCACCTCCTTGATTTTTCCGAAGTTCATCCGCTCCGAGTGCTTCGTGGCTACCATGGTTACCTCTTTCCTTGGGTACCGGCTTTCGCCGGGCTTTGGTTTGCAGAAAAAGACAATACGACGAGTGCTGGCGGCTCCGGCTTTTCCATGCCACCAGGACTCGTCAAACCGTCCTACTTTTCAACGTTACGCGATTTTTAAACAATGACACCGCTATCGACTGTTGCAGGATTAGAGCGGATGGGACATCCCGATGTCGGAATGTCCCACCCAGCTGTAAACGAGATTATTTGACTTCGACCTTGCCGCCGGCCTCTTCGAGCTTCTTCTTGGCAGCGTCGGAGTCGGCCTTGTTCGCGCCCTCGAGGACTGGCTTCGGAGCCCCTTCCACGAGTGCCTTGGCTTCGGCGAGTCCAAGGCCGGCCTTGATTTCGCGCACAGCCTTGATGACAGCGATTTTCTTCTCGGCAGTCACCGAGGCGAGTATGACGTCAAAGGTGGTCTTGACTTCAGCCGCGGGAGCACCCGGAGCCACACCACCCGCAGCCGCAACAGCGACTGGCGCGGCGGCAGTAACGCCCCACTTCTCTTCGAGTTTCTTGACGAGATCCGCAGCTTCCAGAACGGTGAGCTTGCTCAGTTCTTCTACCAGATGATTGATATCGGACATGTTATTTTCTCTTCGTTAATAGTCTCGTCGGCGGAACGGCCGTCCCAGATTAAGGCCACTGCCCGCGGCCCGACGATTTACTCTTGTTTCGGTTTCTTTTTGATCCCGACAGTGCTTCGAAGCGAAAGTCGGAAATTGAATTTCCTCAAACGAGGGTTGAACGAGAATCAGGCCGGCATTTCGGATTTGGCCTTGAGGACTCGTGCAATCTGCAAGCCTGGAGTGTTAATCAGAGCGACCAGCTGCTGAGCGGGCGCCTGAAGGACCCCGAGAAGCTTAGCCTTTAGGACATCCAAAGAAGGCAGATCAGCAATCGCGCGGATCTCCTCCACACTCAGTCGTTGGCTACCCATGTAGCCAAACTGGATCTTGGGCCTCTCGAACTCAGCCTGATAGGTTTTCAGGACCTTGGCGGCGGCCGCAATATCTTTGGGGCCAGTCACGATTGCCAGTTGACCAGCAAGCGATCCGGACAGATCCGCAATTCCAGCCTCCTTAGCGGCTATCCGAAAAATGGTGTTTTTGACCACATGCACTTCGGCACCGGTCTTGCGCAGTCGTTTCCGTAGCTCGGTAAACTGACCAACGGAAAGACCTCGGTAGTCCACCACCATAAAAAACGGCGAGGCATTGAGGCGGGTAAGATACTCCGCAGAGATAAGTTTCTTTTCAGCACGCATGGCTTGTTCCTTGGGTTCGCTAATTATTTAGTGGCGAATTCACGCAAATCCACCCGGACCGGCGGACTCATGGTGTTCGACAACGTGCAGGATCGGATGAAGATACCCTTGGCGCTGGCCGGGCGGCTCTTGACCACCGCTTCGATCACCGAGCGGGCATTTTCACTGATCTGCTGCAGGGTAAAGTTCGACTTTCCCACGGCCACATGTACGTTGCCCGCTTTGTCGATCCTGAACTCGACCCGGCCGGCTTTGACTTCCCGAACAGCCTTGGCGAGGTCGTCCGTTACCGTACCGGTCTTCGGGTTAGGCATCAGGCCACGCGGCCCGAGTACCTTGCCGAGTTTTCGCACCTCGGTCATGGCTTCAGGGGTCGCAACAGCGACGTCAAAGTCTGACCATCCTTCGACGCATTTCTTGATCATTTCTTCGAAACCGACGTACTCCGCTCCGGCGGCTCGAGCGGCTTCCGCCGCGGCACCTGGCTTGGAGAAGACGAGCACCCGCACTGTCTTGCCGCTGCCGTGAGGAAGGGGAACAGTTCCACGGACCATCTGGTCAGATTGCTTCGGATCCACTCCGAGTCGGAAAGCGACATCGACCGTTTCGTTGAATTTGGCCTTTGGAAACTTGGCGAGAACCTCCACGGCTTCCTTGAGGGAATAAGCCTTGTTGGCATCCACCAATCCGAGTGCCTTCTTGTATCGTTTGCTTGGCATGTGTTGGGTGCGGTTCAAACGGGCCCGTGACCCTCCCGCGTTGGTTTAATAAAAAGCGTGAACCGGACGTTAACCGATGACTTCGATGCCCATGCTTCGAGCCGTTCCACTGATCATGCGGAATGCGGCTTCCTCCGAAGACACATTCATGTCGGCCTGCTTCATCTTGAAAATTTCAAGCACCTGCTTGCGAGTCACCTTGCCAACTTTGTCCTTGTTTGGAGTCTTCGACCCCGATGCGACTCCGGCTGCCTTCTTTAATAGAACCGAGGCGGGCGGAGATTTCAGGATGAAGGTGAACGACTTGTCCTGGTATACGGTGATGATCACCGGAATCACCAGCCCGGCCTTGTCTTTTGTGGCGGCATTGAATTCTTTGCAGAATCCCATGATGTTGATGCCTTGGGAGCCCAGAGCAGGCCCCACGGGCGGAGCAGGATTCGCCTGACCGGCCGAAATCTGCAGTTTGACGATGCCTGTTACCTTCTTAGCCATAAATCAAATCCTAATTCTTCGAAATTGAACGTTGTTAAACTACGCCTTTTCCACTTGCCAATACTCCAGTTCCACCGGGGTCTTTCGGCCAAAGATATCGACTGTCACCTTCAGCTTACCCTTCTCCGGCTCCAATTCCTCAATAATTCCGCTGAAGTTGAGGAATGGTCCATCATTGATCTTCACGCTCTCACCGACGTCAAAGCTAACTTTCGGTTTCTCGACGTCCTCGCTGTCACTGATCTGGGCCTTGATGGTCGCGATCTCATCCGCTGTGACCTCCATGGGCCGTTCACCCCCGACGAAACCAATGACTCCCTGAATGTCCTTGATGAAATACCAGGGCCGTTCCAGGGGCCGATTGTTATCATCCAAAAGCTCCAACTCCACGTACACGTAACCGGGATGCAATTTTCGCGAAGTGACGGTTTTTTTTCCACCCCGGACCTCGACCACCTTCTCCATCGGGAGCAACACCTCCTTGATGTAAGTTTCCATTTCGTCTGTCTTCAGGCGTTTGAGGATGCTATCTCGCACCTTTTGCTCCTGTCCGGCGAGCGTATGGAGGACGAACCACTGGGCTTTCATAAGTGGAATTTGATTTGACTACGGTTCAGGCGCCGACAGCCATCAGGATGCGTATGGCACCCAAGATTAAAAAATCTGCCACCATCGTAAATAGGCTGAGAAATCCGATGATGAAACAGATTAAGACGGTTGATTGCCAGAGCTCTTCACGGGTGGGCCATTGGCATTTCTTCATCTCTTCCCGGGTCTCGCCGACGTACTTGGCAAGGCGATCAATATACCCCTTTTGCCAAAAAAAGAAGAACAGGGCGCCGACAACCACCACCCATATAAATAAAGGAGTCCAATTCACAAAATGTTCAATTTCTGGCGGAGGGGGAGGGATTCGAACCCCCGGTGGGCGTTAACCCACAGCGGTTTTCAAGACCGCCGCATTAGACCACTCTGCCACCCCTCCGCGAGGTTTGGCAGGGCGTGAGGGACTCGAACCCCCAACCAACGGTTTTGGAGACCGCTACTCTACCAATTGAGCTAACGCCCTGTTATAAAATGAATTCTGTTTCCATTCTCAACAAACGTGAGAAGCCAATCTTTCGACATCGGCCTCCCCGCCCATTCGAAACGGCCAATTAAGCAATAACGTCGGACACACGGCCGGCACCAATGGTGCGGCCGCCTTCACGGATGGCAAATCGGAGACCCTTCTCCATGGCCACCGGCTGGATCAGCGTGATCTCCACCGAGACGTTGTCACCCGGCATCACCATCTCAACACCCTGCGGCAAAGCCACGGTTCCTGTAATGTCGGAAGTCCGGAAGTAGAATTGCGGACGGTAGTTGGTGAAAAAGGGCGTATGGCGCCCACCTTCGTCCTTGGTAAGGACGTAAACCTCTGCCTTGAAATGAGTGTGCGGCTTGATCGATCCCGGCTTCGCCAACACCATTCCGCGCTCGACTTCCTCTTTCTTTGTGCCACGAAGAAGCACTCCGACGTTGTCTCCAGACGTTGCGCTATCAAGCAGCTTACGAAACATCTCGATGTCAGTCGCGGTCGTCTTGCGGGTATCTTTAATCCCAACGATTTCAACTTCCTCCATCTTCTTGAGCGTCCCGCGCTCCACGCGACCCGTCACAACAGTGCCCCGTCCTTCAATATTGAAGACGTCTTCGATGCACATCAGGAATGGCTTGTCGTTTTCCCGAACGGGCTCAGGAATGAAAGTGTCCAAAGCCTCCAGAAGATCGGCGATAGCCTTTTCTCCCTCCGGCTTGCCCGCGAGGGCCGCCGTCGCCGATCCCCGTACGATCGGGGTCGTCTCGCCCGGAAAACCGTACTTCGTTAGCAAATCGCGAATCTCCATCTCAATGAGCTCAAGCAAATCGACGTCTGCAAGATCCACCTTGTTAAGGAAAACAACCATGCTCGGCACGCCGACCTGGCGGGCCAGAAGGATGTGCTCGCGAGTCTGTGGCATCGGTCCGTCCGCCGCGCTCACCACCAGGATAGCACCATCCATCTGGGCAGCCCCGGTGATCATGTTCTTCACGTAATCCGCGTGTCCCGGGCAGTCCACATGTGCATAGTGCCGCTTCGGACTCTCGTACTCGACGTGCGATACCGCGATCGTCACCGTCTTGGTGTCATCACGCACGGTACCACCCTTGGTGATGTCCGCATAGGAGATGGCAGGGGCCAAGCCCTTGCGATTCTGTACGGCAACTAATGCCGCCGTCAGAGTGGACTTGCCATGGTCGACGTGACCGATAGTGCCGACGTTCATGTGCGGCTTCGTCCGTTGAAAATTCTCTTTGGCCATTATCTTAGCAGTTAACTGTTCTCGTTTGTTCTGTTTTGCAAAAATCACCGTGGAGCCCACGATCGGGTTTGAACCGATGACCTCGTCCTTACCAAGGACGTGCTCTACCAACTGAGCTACGTGGGCTTCTTCCCGAATCTTCCTGCCGCGATCAGACGACAAAAAAGCCTCGATCCCCGCAACTCTCAGAGCGATGGAAACCGAAACCGGGCACCGGCAACTCTCACCAAGAGCTCTAAGGAATAGTGGGCCTACGATGGTGATGTCAACGGGATTTTGCGCTACCACAGGTCAATACACAAAAACCACCCCCTTCCCTAGCACTTCGCGACATTTCAGGAACTCACATAAACTGGCCCGCAGCAAATAAACATCGAAATTTACGTTTTTTAATCCTCCCACTGCCCGATTCCATGCCCGGTGGAATGTTCCGAGATCCGGCTTCGGCGGAGCCCATCCTAGTCTAATGCCGGTTTCACCAAACGGCCACTTCACATTTTCTCCTCTTTTTTCAGCAAAACCTGGGAAAAGTAGAGCTCCATCCCCTGCAGCGATTTAATTCAGAGAATGATCTGGAACTCCGGGAGCATTGCAACACTCCACAACAAATCCTCAACCGCCTCAACCTGAGGAGTTTTACCCAACATTTCCGATGTCATGCGTAGCTCGGAGTCGCCCGGCGCGCGCCCCAGACCACGACGAAAGATCAATTCTGCCAGTTGATGGGTGTCGGCCGCGGTAGCAATCAACTTCTTTGCCCCCTCCTTCAAGAGTCGCGCCAGCGTCCTTCCGTTGGTCAGCTCCAGCATTTGCAACGTCGTGGCCGTCGACTGTCGAACCGTTTGAACTTGCTCCCGATTCGGACGGCCCAATGCCGAAAGCAACGGATCTGAAGAAGCCAGACTGGAGCGGAACTGGCCGCCAAATCCACCTTGTCGCGTCACCGCAGCCGCAAGCAGTGGACCCGCTTTCCAGGGGGCGAGACTGGCATCACCCAGAACGAGAGCCTGCTGCCACTGGCTTGCTCCAAAATCGGCCGCCGTCCATGCACTCCCGGAATTGGTGGCGACTCGCCAACTCGCATCCGAAGCGAAATCAAGCACAGCACCGGAATTTGTCGCGTCCTGGACGGTACGGATCTTCACATACACCAGCAACCCCGCGGGGCTGGGCTTATCGCCAACATTCACACCTTCGATGGCAATCACATTAGCGCCGGCATGAAGCCTCGGGAGAATGTCCGCCCGCACAAACTGATTCCAGGAAGGCTTCGCACTCAGGGCGACGGATTCGCCATTCACAAAAACCCGAGCATCGTCGTCCACATTGACCCAGACGGTTGCCTCCTGCGGAACCGCTGGCAGTTCGAATGTCTTACGGAAAAACACACTCCCCGGTGGCGTGGAGTCCACGGCATGGACGTCATTCCAGATCCAGAATGCCGCCGCCGGCAGAGGAGGCAGGTCTAATCCCAACGACAGTTCCCGCAGCAAATTTCCCTCCTGCCGACCTCCCCATACACCCGTCAATTGACCGAGCGCATCGCGGAATTGCTCGGCCGAAAGTCGCCGGACGGTAGGTCCACGAAACACATACTGTTTTTCCTCCTGAACGGAGGACGGAACGGTCGGCAGGGCGTAAGCCGACGAGGTTAGCATGATCTCAATCGTCCGTTTGAGATCCCAAGAATTCGCCACCAGGTCCTCCGCCAACCAGTCGAGAAGATCCGGATTCCAGCCCTCGTTCTGCATCACATCGAGGGGCTCCACCAAACCTCGCCCGAAAAGTCTCGCCCACAGTCGATTCACAATCGTCCTCGAAAGACGTCCATTTTCCGGCCGAGTGATCAGATCCGCGATCTGCTTCAATCGGTCGGCCCGCGAATCTCCTGGGTTTACCACCCCGAGTTCAGGAAACAAAAACCGGAGCGGTGCCGTCTTCCCCAACGGCTTGTCACACAGCACCATCTCCAGCGGTCCGTCTGCGTAGATCCCCGCCAATCCGTAGGCTTCACTCAACTGCCAGTCGTCGATAAAACTGTCGTGGCACGATGCGCATTTCAAATTTACCCCCATGAAAACTTGGGAAATATTTTGCGCCGCCTGCATCGGGGGCGTCATCGAAGCATTCACCGCCCCGCGCCAGACTATCCCCTTGGTAAACCCCTCGCTCGCAGCGGAGGGATTCACCAGTTCTCTCACAAAACGGTCGTACGGAACGTTGTCCCTCAAGGCCGCATAAAGCCATTCGGTGATCTGCTTGCGCCCCCCATCAATATAACCGGTGCCCCGGTAATCGTTTCGGAGCAAATCGTTCCAAAACGTCAGCCAGTGCTGCGCGTAGCGGTGTTTATCCGATAGAAAACGGCGAACCATGCGAAGTTTCTTGTCCGGCGCTGAATCGCGCGCGAAGACCTCCGCTTCGGCCGGGTCCGGCAGCATCCCGACGGAATCCAACGAAACCCGACGCAGCCATGCCCTGTCGTCCACCCCGCCGGCTGCCGAGACTCCGTGGGATGCGAAATAGGATTGCATCCACTGGTCGATAGGATGCTTCTCCGCTTCGGATACCGGCAAGGCCGGCTTTCGAGGCGTCAGATTCTTCGCCGGTGGCCGAGCAAACGAAACCGCTGCATCCCATTTTAATCCTTGGTCAATCCAGGCCCGCATAAGGCCGACTTGTTCACGCGTTAGTTTGGTGCCCTTCTGTGGCATGACGCTGTCCGGATCCAGCCCAGACACTAACTCGATCAGATGACTTCGGGCACTGTCACCAATGGCCACCGCCGGACCGGAATCGCCCGGTTGTAGAAATGCCTCGCGATTATCAAGCCGGAAGCCACCTTTTGCCTTTCCCCGACCATGACACTTTATGCAACTGGCTTCGAGAATCGGCTGGATATCAGCGATAAAATTAACCGGCCGAGTTGCCGCGTCCGGCAATTGAGCGAGACGCTCCGGTGTCAGTCGAGCCATGGCCAACAAGGGTCGAAACAGAAGAACGGCGAGGATGACAATCCGGATCGCGTGCATGGAGGCATTGAAATGGGAATCCGGTGGACATCCAAGCCTTCAGTGGCCCGGACACTAACTTTTCCTCGACGATCCCCCCAGAATCGAGTCGGAGTTACGGCGAAATAGACTGTAGCAGCCTGCGTTGCTGAACTGCATCGAACGAGGCGAGGCAAACTATCACGCGCTCGGTGCCATCGGTCGAATCGGCGGCAGCGACCCACGGTTAGCGCCCGCACTTGTGCGCCTCCTCTCAGGCACCAACGCCACGACCAGCGGAACGTTCGAGTCGGCGATGTCAGTTCTGCTCCGGGCTCTCGCCCCATTCTTGTCGACCGCTCAAACCTGCGATAGCGGGCTCACAGGAATAAAAAGCACAATACTATTGACCGACCCCATTCTGATTCGTCAAACTCGCCCTTGGCAGCGGTCGTGATGGAGACCGCACATGTGAATTGGAAACGGCTATTTATGGTGGGTGTTATTTCTTGTCTGCGAAATTTCATTATTTGGTGCCCGGGTCTGGCTGCTTCCTGCCGGCCGGGAAGGTCATCTCCCAGGCTTTCAACTTGTCCACCACCATGCGCCCTCCTTGCACGACGAACCCGATTCGCCCCGTCGCCCGTTCTGGAATGCTGTAGCATTGGATGAGTCGATCATTCACAAAGAACTCCAGCATGTATTGGCGGGTCAACAGACGAAACGCCTGTTTGTGACCAGGCGCGATCCCCGCTTCGACAGAATCGTCCGGCTGGAATGCCGTCGCTCCCTTCCATTTCAGATCGCCCAGTTGCGATTTCCCGTGGGTGCCCACCAGCACGGCCGTGCCCTGCTCCGTGGTTTCCTCAATGTAGATGCCGCAGCGGCCGGGCTTCTCCCCGGCGGTCTGAATTTCCAGGGTGCCCTCAAGAACCACGCCATTCAGGACATCGAATAGGGCGTCCAATGGCAGCACGGCGATTCCGCCACTCCCATCGACGATCAGCGGACCGGGAGGCGCAACCGGAACGGGCTTGCCCTTCATCGCTTCATTTCCATGCCAATAAGCCAGCCGAAGGTGCCCTTCGTCATCCACCACGGCCTTCTTCAACGGTGCAAGCCAAGCCTTCAGGCTGCGGGTAAACAGAAAGTGGTTGACGAGCACTTCGTTGGGTGACTCGTAGAAGCGTGCGAAATGCGTCGATCGAGTGTTCGCGTTTGTGTTTCCCAAGAACCGGAACGCTCCGGTATCCGGGCGGAAAGGTCCCTTGGGCGTATCGCCAATGAAGGTATAGACGCCCGGACCGGTGGCACCCAGGTAAGACCCGCCCGGGTAAGG
>SIBK01000041.1 GCA_009695205.1 Pedosphaera sp.
TTGCCCTCCAGCGCTTCACTCAGCACTCCGTAAAACTGCTCCGGTGGCTACGTTCCAGTTTCGCCGACCGACTTGACTGGGACGCCGCCACGCCTCGTCTCAGGGTGTTATACGCCAGACTTTGATTTCGAATCTTGGACACCGTTCTTGTCGGATTGTGGGTGCGCTCAGCAACTTGGGTTACGAGGTAGTCATCAGACCGTTGGCAATGTTCTCGAACACCACGGCCTTCTTCCAGCTCCAGATCGGGAGCGGAAGACTTCTTGGCGAGAATTTATCCGATCACACACCGAGGTCTTGGCTGCTGTGGATTTCTTCACCGCCGAAGTTTGGGCCTCCGCCGGGCTCATCACCTACTACGTACTGGTATTCATCAAAGCGGTGACATTGCCGCCGCGGAGTCCAAATCTGAACGCCCATTGCGAACGCTGGATTCGATCCGTAAAGGACGAGCTCCTGTCAAAAATGATCCTTTTCGGAGAAAGCTCTCTCCGCCACTGCCTTGAGAATTACGTGAATCATTTCCACGCGGAGCGAAATCACCAAGGCAAGGGCAATGTGATCCTGTTTCCAGCGCCCGAGTATCGGATCGGTGAAATGTCAGGGGATCTACAGACTCGCGAGCGCCTCGACGGCCTCTTGAAATTTTATTACCGAGATGCCGCACGAGTATTCTGACCATACAAGCACTTGGTTAAGGGCTTCGAGGTGGGAGCGGTCGATTACGTGACCAAACCGTTCAATCTGTCCGAACTGCTCGCCCGGGTCCGGACCCACCTGGAGCTGAAGCACGCCCGTGACACCATCTTTCGATACGGGCAGGAACTCAGCCAGCTCAACGAAAATAAAAATGAATTCATGGGCGTAGCCGCGCACGATCTTCATCGTCGAATTTCCGACCGCGGGTGCTGTGAAACCGTGAGTTACGCCTCCCGGGCGGTTTGTTCGCAACCTCTCCTTGGCATTCTCATCGTCTGCGGGTAACCTCGGGGGGGGTATTCCAATGAATCGCCGCATTTTTTTTGTTCGCTTGATGCTAGCCGCGCTTCTGTTTATGTCGGCCGGGCCGGCCGAGTCGGCCGAGCTCATTTCGGCAACAGCCACGTGGCGGTTTTTTCCGGGACACGCCGAGGCATCGTCACCCGATCACACGGCCTGGCGCAGATCGCAATTTGACGACAGGGCGTGGGCCGCCGGACCGGCGCCGTTCTTTTTCGGCGAGTCTTTCACCGGCACGGAACTCCGGGATATGCCCGGCCACTACTCCAGCGTCTATCTCCGGCATACCTTCACGGTGGAAGATCCCCCTTCCATTGGAGAATTGACCCTGCACGTGCTCAGCGACGACGGATTTGTAGCGTGGATTAACGGGAAAGAGATCGCCCGCTACAACGTACCCGACGGCGAATTGTCCGCCACCGCTCTCTCCGGTCCGGCGCTGCCCGAACCCCTCGCCTACGAAGACCTCACGCTGCCGGAGCCATGGAAATTGCTGGTTCCGGGGAAAAATGTTCTCGCCATTCACGCCTTCAATGCGTCGCTCAACAGTCCGGATTTCATCCTCGTCGCGTCGGGCGAGATCGTGCGGGACACACAGGCGCCCGTCGTGATCGAGCAGGTGCCGCCGGCGGGCAGCACGGTGGATGAATTGACCCACGTGGAGGTCATTTTCAGTGAACCCGTGGTGGGCGTGGATGCCAACGATCTCTTGATCAACGGAACGCCCGCAGAATCCGTCCGGCAGCCAACCCCCACCCACTTCGTTTTCTCCTTTTCGCAGCCAGCGACGGGTGCGGTGAAATTTGCCTGGGCAGACGGGAATGGCATCACAGACGTCCTGGGAGCGCCCCACCCGCTCACCGTCAGCGACTGGACGGTGAAGCTTGATCCGGCGGGTGCGCGTCGGAATTTAGTGATTTCGGAATTTATGGCGGACAACGACAAGACCCTGTTTGACACGGACTGTGACAATCCAGATTGGATTGAAATCTTCAATTCTGGCACGGCCGACGTCAATCTGCAGGGCTGGTCCTTGACGGATGATCCCGCCAATACCGGCAAATGGCGGTTCCCTGACTACACCCTGGCCGGCGGCAGCTACTTGGTGGTCTTCGCCTCCGCAAAAAACAAAACGACTCTTCCCACGATCTTCGGGGCTTTGTGCCGCAGTCGCACCAATAAAATCGCGAGTTTTCACACCAATTTTAAGTTGAGCAACAACGGCGGCTATCTGGCTCTGGCAGCGCCCGATGGCGAAGTAATCTCGGAGTTTAGCCCGGCCTATCCGGCCCAGCGTCGGGACGTGAGCTATGGGAAAGTCCCGGGGAGCGACAAACTGGCGTACTTCACCCTTTCAACTCCGCAGGGTCTCAACTCCGCCAGTGGCGCTGGGTTCACGCCTGCCGTCCGGTATTCGCACCCCACCGGGACGGCGCTGCAACCGTTTCAGTTGACCCTTGACTGTCCGGCGATCGACGCGGTGATTCGCTATACGAGGGACGGTAGTTTCCCGGCGGAATCCAATGCCAACCTCCTGAGCTATACCGGGCCGATAACGATCTCGAATGTCGTCCAAATTCGGACCCGCGCTTTTGCTCCGGGCCTGCTGCCGAGCGCCCCGAAGAGTGAGACCTACCTGATGCTAACCAACGCCCCGGTAAACTACGCGACGTTGACCTCCTCACTGCCCATCGTGGTATTGTCAACGCTGAAGACGGCCACCATTTCAAGCAGCAAGAACACAACCGTCCACATTTCGTTCTATGAGCCGGTACGGGGACTTTCCTCACTGCGGAATCCGCCCACGTTGACGACACGCGGCGCCATCAAAATCCGCGGTTCGAGTACGGAAGGACAGCCACAATCCAACTTCGCCGTGGACTTCTGGGATGAATTCGACCAAGACCACGACTTGGAACCCTTTGGCATGCCAGCGGATTCCGAGTTTGTCCTCTATGCGCCAAATGTTTACGATCCGCCGCTCATCCATAATTCATTTACGATGGAGGTTAGCCGGCAGATGAATTTTTATGCTCCGCGAACTCGGTTTGTAGAGGTTTATCTGAACAAAGGCGGCGTAATCGCCTCCAACCAGTGGCAAGGTGTCTATATCTGGATGGAGAAACCGGGGCTGTCCAAAGGCCGGGTGGATGCGCCCAAGGCCCAGCCCGAAGATGTGCTGCCGCCGGATGTCACAGGGAGTTATATGTTCAAGACCGATCGACTGGATCCGGGCGACGTCGGGTTTTCCGCAGGTGGCAATGCGGCCGCCTATGTGGAGCCCAAGGAACGCGAGATGAAGTCAGCCCAACGGGCACCCCAAATTGCGTATCTCAGCAAATATTTCAAAGACATGGACAACGCCCTGAAGTCGACCAATCCCAATTTCCGGGATCCGATTTTGGGTTACAAGAACTATCTCAATCTCACCAATTGGATGGATTTCCATATCTTGGAGACGTTAAGTGGCCAGGCGGATGCCATCCGTCTTAGCACCTATTTTTACAAGCGACGCAACGGCAAGATTGAGTACGGCCCGCGGTGGGACTACGACCGGGCCTGGGAAAGCAAGGGTGACGATCGAGATAACAATCCGCGGATCTGGGACACGGGCGGCGGTTTGTTTGGCCCACCTTGGTGGTCCCAGTTGCTGAAAGACACGGATGCGTGGCAGGTCTGGATCGACCGCTGGCAGGAATTCCGCAAAGGACCGCTCTCATTGGGCAACATGTATTCGGTGATCGATCGAATGACGAACGAGCTCCGATGGAGCCAACCCCGCGAGGCTAAGCGCTGGCCTGATACACTCCCGCGGGGAGGGTATCCGAATGAAATCCGCATTATGAAGACGTGGATTTCGAACCGGGTGGCGTATTTCGATGGGCAAATGGCCCAACCACCGCTGCTCAGTTCACTGGGTGCCGTAGTGACGCCAGGATTCCAGCTTCAGATGTTCCCGCCGGCGAGTGTTTCAAGTCCTGCGAATGTCACCATTTATTATACGTTGGATGGGACCGACCCTCGGCCGTCCACTGGAACGGGCATCATTACGGGATTCAAGTACGAGGGCCCGATCACAATCAACGCCAATTCACGAGTTGTCGCGCGAGTGCGAGACACGGGGCGGAATCAGCGGCAGGGTCAGCCACCCACACTGCCTCGCTTACCCTCCTCCACCCCGTGGTCGTCTGGCGTGGTGGCTACGTTTGTGGTGACGCCGCCGCCGCTGGTTCTGACCGAAATCATGTTTCATCCGGACACCCCGACGGGATCCCTGATCGACCCCGCGGAATATGAGTATCTGGAGTTAAAGAACGTTTCCGACCACGCGCTGGATCTCAGGGGATATCACTTCACCGATGGTATTGAGTTTCGCTTCACAGCGGCCAGCGCGGTCCAACTTCTCGCTCCGGGTGCACGGGTGCTCGTGGTGCGGAATCACGCGGCGTTTCTGAGCCGCTATCCGGGGGTGGGCAATGTTGCGGGCGAATTCACCGGCAGCCTGGCGGACGACGGCGAACGCCTCGCTCTCGCCGGGCCGGTGGAGGAACCAATTTTTGAGATTACTTACGGTGACCAATGGCAGCGGTTGGCGGATGGGCTGGGGTTCTCTCTGGTGCTCCGTGATGAAACCACGCCGCCTGCCGCAATCCAGGACAAGTCTTTGTGGCGTTTAAGCGCGTCTCACGGCGGTTCACCGGGGGTACCCGATCCCCTTCCCCTTTCCATTCCGCAAGTATTGGTCAACGAAGTTCAACCGCAGGCGCTGAGCCTCGGCGGTGATTCCCGGGTGGAATTGCTAAATATCGAGAAGTCGCCCGTTGATATTTCCGGCTGGTGGCTGTCAGACAATTTCAAAGAGCCTCGCAAAGCGCGACTGCCAGCTAAGACCCGCCTGGCAGCCGGCGGATTCCTCGTTCTACGTGAAACCGTTTTTAATCTTCCGAATGGCGCTGGATTTAGCATCAATTCGCGCGGGGACGCCGTGTGGCTGTTCTCGGCGGATGCCGAGGGCAATCTTACCGGCTGGGCTCACGGATTCGAGTTTGGCGCGTTGCAGGCTGAACAAAGTTTCGGCCGCTATGTCAACGGCGCGGAAGTTGAACAATTCCCCGTCCAAAAGTCGGCCAGCCTCGGTGCGCCCAACCCCGGTCCGCAGAGGGCTGTGGTGGCTATCGCTGAGATCATGTATCATCCGCCGGACGCTGGTTCCTCGGCCAATATGGATGATGAATTCATAGAACTGCAGAGCTCATCCGATGCCGCCATTCCACTCTACGATCCCTTGCGTCCAGCCAATGCCTGGCGGGTCCGGGGTGGGGCTGACTTTGACTTTCCACCCAACACTTTTCTGCCAACACACGGGCGTATTGTGCTGGTTGGTTTCGATCCCAGCCTCAACCCCCTACGGCTCGAATCATTGCGACGGCGAGCGGGATGGAATCCGGCGGTTCCTGTGACTGGCCCGTGGCAGGGTCATCTAAGCAATGATAAAGGCACTATACGGCTGGAACGGCCCGGCATCCCTATAGTGGACCTCGATGGCGCGGGCGCCGTCGTGCCGTACTATACCGTGGATCAGGTCCGGTATGAGACGCGGGCGCCTTGGCCGACCGAGGCAGCAGGCACCGGTGCGTCGCTCCTGCGGCGGAACATCGCCGAATACGGCGACGAACCGGCGAATTGGCTGGCAGCGGCCCGACTGCCGACTGGGATCGATATGGATGACGACAGCCTCCCCGACCTCTGGGAATCCGCGTTCCAACTCAGTACCCTATCCGGCACCGGGGACAACGGACCGGAAGGAGACGACGACAGAGACGGCTTCACCAACCGGCACGAGTATCTGAACGGAACGGATCCCAGCGATCCGACCAGCGGGTTGCGTGTGAGTATCAGTTTCGGCCCGGGCGAATACGTAAACCTGTTCCTCGCCGCAACGGCAGGTCGACAATTCCGAGTCGAATCACGCGCATCGCTGCAGTCCGGAGACTGGGCGTCCCTTAAGGTTGTCACTGCGGATTCTAACGGGAGTGCGTTCTTGGGCTCCTTCCCGGCGCCGGTGGATGCGACCTATTTCCGGGTGGTGGTGCCATGAACAAATTACCGGGCTGACAGCACCTGCACCGTGAGCGACGAGGCCGTGTTTCCTCCGCGAAAAACGCGGTGCGTGGCTTTCTTAAAATCCGCCACTGTGGCGGTCGGGATGTTCACGAAGGTTTGCGGGTTGCGATCCACGAGCGGGAACCACGAACTTTGCACGTGGACCATGACACGATGGCCGCGACGGAAGGTGTGGAAAATGTCTGGGATGGCGAACTCGATCTTCGCCACTTCACCAGGCTTGAACGGTTCGGGTTTCTCAAAGCTGTTGCGGAATTTCCCTCGGAACACGTCACCGCGCACGAGCTGTTGGTAGCCGCCCATCGCCACGTATGCAGGATTCGGCTTCGGATCGGGGAAGTCACCGGCATAGACGTCCACCAACTTCACGACCCAATCCGCATCGGTCCCGGTGGTGGAGACGTGCAACGTCGCCTGAAGCGGACCGGCGAAGGTTAAATCTTCCTCCAAGGGTTCCGTCTCGTACACCAGCACGTCCGGACGCGATGCGGCGAAGCGTTGATCGTGCACAGGAAACCCCCTCGGGTAACCGGTGGTATGTTCCAACGTGAACGGCACGGGCTTGGCAGGGTCGCTCACGTACTCGTCGAAGGCATCCTGCCCATCGGCGGATGCATCAAAGCCAAGCGCACCTCCCGCGCGAAAGTAGAGCGTGCGCGCCGTTGTATTCTTCGGCGGCCATGCGTCGAAACGCCGCCACTGGTGCGTGCCCGTCTCGAAGACGTGCGCTTCGGTCGGGGTGTAGTTGGTGTCGCCCTTAAGGAAGTGCCTGAAGAATGGCAGCTCAATCTTTTCCCGATAGAACTCCGAGGTCTTCGCGTGGAAGTTGATGTCGCCAAGTTTCTCCCCCTCGCCGCGACCCCATCCGCCGTGAGCCCACGGTCCCATGACAAGCACGTTGGTGATGCCCGGGTTCATCCGCTCGGTCCAACGATAGGTCTCCAACGGACCGAACAAATCTTCTGCGTCGTACCAGCCGCCGACCGTCATCACGGCGCAACGGACGTTCTTGAGATGCGGACGGATATTGCGGGCCTGCCAGTAGGCGTCGTAGGTCGGGTGCGCAAGAAATTCGTTCCATTCCGGTGAACGGCCTTTCAGCAACAGCGTGTCCGAGTTTACCAGCGGCCCCATGCGCAGAAAGAAATTGTAACCGTCGGGCGTCTTGAAGTTGAAAGGTTTCAGGTCTTCGTGCAGCGGATCTTCAGCGCGCTGGGCGAAGGAGTGAAAGAACCCGAAGTTCTGGGAGAGAAAGAACGCGCCATTGTGATGGATGTCATCGCCCATGAACCAATCGGCGATCGGCGCCTGCGGGGACGCGGCCTTGAGCGCCGGATGCGAATCAATCATCCCCATCGACGTGTAGAACCCGGGATAGGAAATGCCGAACATGCCGACTTTGCCGTTGTTGTTCGGGACGTTCTTCACCAGCCATTCAATGGTGTCATAAGCGTCCGTGGTTTCATCGGTATCCTTCGGTCCCTTGTTCGGATTGAACGGGCGCACGTGCACGTAGCCGCCCTCCGATCCATAGCGCCCGCGCACATCCTGCGTCACGAGATTAAAACTATCTTTCGCCAGCATTCGGAACGAACCGACAGGATCGTTGTAATTCTCGGCGCCGTAGGGCTTGAGAGCATACGGCGTGCGCGTGAGCAGGATGGGCCACGGCTGCGAGTCGTCCTTGGGCACATAGACGCGCGTGAAAAGTCGAAGGCCATCGCGCATCGGGATGCGGTGCTCGTACTTCGTGTAATGCTCGGCGAACCAGACGGCATTGGTGTCGGCGGACGCTTCCGCCGCTGGAGCGAAACGCGGGGCGAGTGTAAGTAAGAGCGTGAGGAAGAGAAATGCAATCCGCGAGCCGATCATGCGCACCATCGTTCTCAATATCCATCGATCGCGCCAGCAGGTTCTTCCGACGGCAAACGATCAATCCAAGCCGGGGCCTCGTTCTCGTCCCCTCGCCGAATCCGACCCGCGGGGGGTCACGGATTGGGCGCTCTGGGGCGGGGACTCTTCAAAAATCTCTTGAACGCGGCCAGGGTCTCGGGGCTGACGTGATGTTCGATCCCCTCGGCGTCGATTTCAGCGACCCTTTCTGAAATCCCCAGAGAGCGCAAGAAAGCCACCACGATCTCGTGCCGTTGCTTACATTGGGCGGCAAGTTTCTGTCCCTGCTCGGTGAGAAAAATAGCACGATACGGCTGGGAAGTGACAAATCCAGCCTGCTGAAGTCGGGCCACAGTGCGATTGACCGTGACGTGGGTAACGCCGAGGCGGCGGGCCAGATCCACCACACGCGCCTCCCGTTGCGAGGCTCCCAAGTCGGCAATCGCCTCCACATAGTCTTCCGCCAGCTCATTGGCATGCTCCTGGCGCGTCTGCTTCAGGCTGGCGGCCTGGAGATCCGACGGGCGAACGCCGGGTGGTTCGGTGGTCCGCTCACTCGCTCTCGTTTTCTTGATGGATCGCACTGCCCCTTGATAATTCATTGACGGGCCGGTTGGCAATGATGTAGTGTTGGCTACAAGATGAACCCTTTACTACGTCTTACGAGCCCGACGGTGGCGGGGATCATGCTCGGCTCCCGGCTCGGGCAAGCCATCGCAGCGGAGTCGCCGACGCCCGACAAGTCCGCCTACGATCTGTTTCATCCCACTCCGCGCCAATTCATGCGGGAGATGTCCACGGACCGTCCGGACAAGACGGAAAGCCCTTACACCGTGGACGGCGGGCATTTTCAATTTGAGATGGACCTCGCCACAATCGGTTATGATTGGAGCGGCCCGGACACGGCTGCCTGGGCTGTCGCACCGGTGAACCTGAAGCTCGGGCTGTTGAACACCGTAGACTTACAGGTTGGGCTCGAGCCGTTCAATCAGGTCCGGGTCACCCATCCGGCCACGGGACTCCGGAAGACGAGATCGGGCTTCGGTGACGTGACCACGCGACTTAAGGTCAACCTCTGGGGCAACGACGGCGGCCGGACGGCTCTGGCAATGATGCCCTTCGCCGTGTTCCCTTCCGGTCGGGAGAGTATTGGCGGCGGCAGCTCTGGGGGCGGCATGATTCTTCCCTTGGCGGTGGAGTTGTCGCGCGGTTGGAGCATGGTGGTAATGACGGAGGCAGACTTTCTGCGCGATGACGTGGGTCCCGACTATCATGTGACTTTTGTGAATTCCGTCACTTTGGGGCACGCCCTCGTGGGCCCGTTGTCTGGATACGTGGAGTTTTTCAGCGACGTGGGCACCGAACGGGGCGCCCGCTGGCTGGGCACGGTGGATCTGGGCCTGACCTACAAACTGACGGACAACATCCAACTCGACGCCGGGATCAACATCGGGGTCACCGAATCGGCGGATGACATCAATCCTTTCGTCGGTTTTTCATGGCGTTTCTGAGACTCAACTTCCTTCAACAAGCACTACCCATGAACCGCCGACCCGTAGTCGCGGACGGGAGTCCGCGCAATCATTTTTCCTGCAACGGATCATGGTCCCAATTCATGTCCATTCGTTGGAAAACATTCCTCTCCAAGGACAGAATAAATGCACTCCTTAAAATCCATTCTTCGAGCCATTGGTATCCGCAGCGCAACCCTGCCCTGCTTGATGCTTCTGCTGGCGGCGTTCGCCCCCACAGAGGTATGGGCGGCGAAGAAACGCGTGGTAACCACCTTCACGATCATCGCCGACATGGCGCAGAATGTGGCGGGTGATGCAGCCATTGTGGAATCCATCACCAAGCCCGGCGCGGAAATTCACGGCTACGAGCCGACGCCCAAGGACATTGTGAAGGCGCAAAAGGCGGATCTCGTGCTGTGGAATGGCATGAACCTGGAGAGATGGTTCGAGAAGTTTTTTGGGAATCTCAAGAATGTCCCCAGCGCGGTGCTCACCGACGGGATCGAACCCATCGGCATCGGCGAAGGCCCTTACACCGGCCGGCCGAATCCGCACGCCTGGATGTCGCCCAGCAACGCGGTGATCTACGTCGAGAACATCCGCCGCGCGCTGGTGACGATGGATCCGGGCAATGAGGCGTCCTACACTGCGAACGCGAAGATTTACACGGCGAAATTCGGCGCCATCGAGAAGCAGGTTCGCGCGGTTCTGGCAGAGATTCCCGTGGAGCAGCGCTGGCTGGTCACGAGCGAAGGCGCCTTTTCCTATCTGGCGCGGAATTTTGAGATGAAGGAACTCTTTCTCTGGGCGGTGAACGCGGACCAGCAAGGAACACCCCGGCAGGTGCGGAAGGTCATCGATGGCGTGCGCACGTATAAGATCCCGGTCGTCTTCAGCGAGAGCACGGTCAGCGACAAACCCGCGCGGCAGGTCGCCAAAGAAACGGGCGCGCGTTATGGCGGTGTGCTCTACGTCGATTCGCTCTCCGATCCGGACGGTCCGGTGCCGACCTACCTGCGCCTGCTGGAACTGGACGCCGAAACGATTGTGAAAGGATTTAGCAGAAAATGAATCCGCCTGCTTCAGACCTCGATGTCTCGGTCAACAATGTGACGGTGAGTTACCCGAACGGGCACGTCGCGTTGCACGACGCCTCCTTCCGGCTTCAGGCCGGTTCCATCTGCGCCTTGGTGGGGATCAATGGCAGCGGCAAGTCCACGCTCTTCAAGGCCATCATGGGGATTGTGAAGCCAGCCAAAGGTGAAGTACGCATCGCCGGACGGCCCGTGCGCGACGCATTGAAACTCAATCTTGTCGCCTACGTCCCGCAGTCGGAGGAAGTCGATTGGACCTTCCCCGTGAGCGTGTGGGATGTGGTACTGATGGGGCGCTACGGTTATATGAATTTCCTCCGCATCCCGCGCGCTGAGGACCGCCGCATCGCCACGGAAAGCCTGGAGCGCGTCGGCATGGTCGACTTTCGAGAGCGGCAGATCGGTGAGTTGAGCGGCGGGCAAAAGAAGCGTGTTTTTCTCGCCCGCGCCCTGGCTCAACGTAGCCGCGTCATCCTGCTCGACGAACCATTCACCGGCGTGGATGTGAAGACGGAAGGCGCGATCATCGATCTGCTGCGAGCGCTCCGCAACGAGGGTCACATCATGCTGGTCTCGACCCACAATCTCGGTTCAGTGCCCGAATTCTGCGATCATGTCGTTCTGGTGAATCGCACCGTTCTCGCCTCCGGTACCACGGCACAGGTCTTTACTGAGGCGAATCTCACGCGAGCTTTCGGGGGGGTGTTGCGGCATTTCCGTTTCGGCGAATCGACCGTGCAGAAACACGACGGGCGTGCTGTCACCGTGCTCACCGACGAGGAACGTCCACTTGTCTTTGGAAAGGACGGCCACCTCGAATACACCCACCGCGAAGGGCGCGAGGACGTCGTCGAACAGCGGGCGGAGACCGAGGACGACAAATGATGGAAACCCTTCTGACGCCGCTGCACTACGAGTACATGCTCAAGGCGATCTTCGTGAGCGGCTTGATTGGCGGCGTCTGTGCCTTCCTCTCCTGCTTTATCACGCTCAAGGGCTGGTCGCTGATGGGCGACGCGCTTTCCCACTCTGTTGTGCCCGGAGTTGCCGTGGCCTACCAACTCGGCTGGCCTTTTGCCACCGGCGCGTTCATCACCGGGCTGCTCGCCGCGCTCGGCATGGGCTTTGTAAAATCCAAGACCCGGCTCCGGGAGGACGCGGTCATCGGTGTCGTCTTCACCGCTTTTTTTGCGCTCGGATTGCTGCTGATCTCGCTTTATCCGAGCCGCGTGGACCTGCGATCCATCGTCTTTGGCAACATCCTCGGCATTTCCGATCCCGATATCTGGCAGGTCGTCATCATCTCCGCAGTCACGCTCATCGTCCTCGGGCTGAAATGGCGTGACCTGCTGCTCTTCTGTTTTGATCCCAACCAAGCTCGGGCCATCGGATTAAATGTCACCGTGCTGCACTACACATTGCTCACGCTCTTATCCGCGACCGCCGTGGCCGCCCTGCAAACAGTCGGAGCGTGCCTCGTCGTAGCAATGCTCGTGACGCCCGGCGCGACCGCCTATTTGCTCACGGACCGATTCGGCCGCATGATCGCCATCGCTGTCGGCCTGGGTGTCGGCTCTTCGCTCGTGGGAGCCTACGCCAGTTACTTCTTTGACGGCTCAACGGGTGGCTGCATCGTCACTCTGCAAAGTGCAGTCTTCGTCCTCGCGCTGGTCTTTGGACCGAAACATGGCCTCCTCGCCGCCCGAGCGAAACGGCGTGCGGCAAGCCTCGCATGACCCATGGAAAAGCTCCTCGAACCCTTTCAATACCCGTTCATGGTCCAGGCCATGATCGTCGGAGTGGCAGTTGGCGCGGTCTGCGCAGTGCTCTCGTGTTATCTCGTGCTAAAGGGGTGGTCGCTGATGGGCGATGCCATCTCGCACGCCGTACTGCCCGGAATTGTCATCGCTTACGCGTTCGGCATTCCGCTGTCGGTGGGCGCGTTCACTTCCGGCCTCTTTTGTGCTGTGGCCACCGGCTACATCAAGGCGAATAGCCGGGTAAAGGAAGACACCGTCATGGGTGTCGTCTTCACCGGACTCTTTGCCTTTGGCCTCGTCCTCTTCACGAAGATCAAGAGCGACCTGCACCTGGATCACATTCTGTTCGGCAACATCCTCGGTCTCGCCCGTGGCGATCTGCGCGACACCTTAATCGTCGGCGGACTCACCCTCGCCATCATCCTCGTCCTGCGGCGCGATCTGCTGCTTTTTTGCTTCGACCCCGGCCACGCCCGCACCATCGGATTGCGCACCGACCTGCTCTATTACCTCCTCCTCTCGCTGCTCGCCTTGACCATCGTGGTCTCGCTCAAGGCGGTCGGCATCATCCTCGTCATCGCGATGCTGGTGACGCCCGGCTGCATCGCTAATTTGCTCACCGACCGTTTCAACCGGATGCTTTGGATCGCCACCGCCAGCGCGGTGTTCTCAACCCTGTTCGGCGTGTACGTCAGTTTCTTCTTCGATGCCGCGAGCGGTGCCTGCATCGTCCTGACCCAGACCGCGCTTTTCCTCGCCGCGCTCCTTTTTGCCCCTAAGCAAGGACTTCTCCTGCGGCGCAGCGGGACGCCTGCAGTGCTGGAACTCCCGGCCCTCCCTGACGGAAACCGGATGGGAGCGCAGCCGGCGGCGAAGAAATCGAGCTGCCCCAATGGATAAAGTCAGACTGCCAGGCAGGAGGTCCGCCGGGCATTTTTTCCTGGACCCTTCGGGGCCTGCGTTGCGGCGTGAAATGCAGAAGTTCGCAGAGGCCCTCGTGGCCAATATTTCAAGCGACTCACCCCGGAGTTCCTCCCAAGATTTGCTCGCGCACAAGGGCTCGGCATAGAGAGGGTTCCGTGCGATGCATCCCTCATCCATAATCCAGATGCTCGCCGAACTGGTGCGGATCAATAGCGTGAACTCCTCCTACCAGGACGGTCCGGGTGAGCGAGAGATCGCCACCTGGATTCGACGCTTCTTTGAGCAACGCGGCATCGACGTTTGGGAGCAGGAGGTTTTTCCCGGCCGCCCAAATGTCATTGCACGATTGCCGGGCCGAGATCCGTCGCGCCGTGTCATCCTCGAGGCGCACACAGACACCGTGAGTGTGCACGGTATGAGCATCCCGCCTTTCGAGCCGAGAGTGAAGGATGGGAAAATGTTCGGACGAGGCAGTTGCGATACGAAAGGGGGTCTTGCCGCCATGATCTGCGCTGTCGCCTCGTTGCACGAGGACGGCATTCAGCCGCCGTGCGACGTTTGGTTGGCCGCCGTTGTGGACGAAGAGTTTTCCTATCGCGGTGTGGTGAAACTCTGCGAAGGGCTCACGGGTCAAGCCGCGATCATCGCAGAGCCGACGGGATTACGCGCCGTGATCGCAAGCAAGGGAGTGTTGCGCTGGCGCATTGTCGTCCGAGGAAAGGCAGCGCACAGCGGTAAGCCGCACCTTGGAGTGAATGCCATCAATCACATGGCTCGTGTGATCCTTGCACTCGAAAATGATCACCGAGACCTTATGACGCGCGTGCATCCGTTATTGGGTCCAGGGACGGTGAATGTCGGTGTCATTCATGGGGGCGTGCAGGTCAATTTTGTGCCGGACCGTTGTTCCATTGAGATCGATCGCCGCCTACTGCCGGGCGAGACGGTGGGTGCCGTTCTCGCCCACTACCAAGAGTTACTCGATTTATTGACGGTCCAGGATCCCGCACTGGATGCGTTCATGGAACCTCCGATGCTCACGGATGAGGCGCTGGAAACCGACCCTGATTCAGGCCCGGCACAGCTTGCCAGCAGGTTGCTCGTGGAGATGAAGCTCAATGGATCGCTCTGCGGGGTTCCCTTTGGAAGTGACGCGAGCAAGCTTTCCCGCCAAGGCATTCCCAGCCTCGTCTTCGGTCCCGGCAGCATTGATCAGGCGCATGCTGCGGTGGAATTCGTGGATTTGGCTGAGGTCGAACGCGCGTTCGAGTTCTACCGGAATTTCATCCTCCGATTCGCCTAGCGCAACCTCACGAAAAGAACACCTTCTCCGCCGTCTTGCGCAGCATCCAACGCTTGTCCTCAGCGGTAAGATCGCTGAGACGATCCCGGATCAGGCCGATGGAGTTTGCATAGGTGTGACCCTCCTGCACTTGAAACGGACAGTCGCTGGCCCACATGAGGCGTGAGGCGCCAAACGAATCGCGCAATCTGCCGATCATCGGCCCAAGATCGGTGTAGGGGACTCGCTTCGCACCCAGCGCGTAGAAGGCGGACGTTTTCACATACGTATGCTTGAAGTCGGCAAGGCGGCATAGGTTGTCGAGGTCGCCCTGGGGCACGGAACCTTTGACGCCAATACGGGCAAAATGGTCGATAACGACGCGCGTTCTTGGATAGGCCTGGCACATGCGTTGCACCGCGGGTAACGCATCGGGGCCCATCAATAAACAAATGGAAAGGCCCGCGTCGGCGGCATGCGACCACATCTGCTTCATGCCTTCGGACTGGCTCCAAGCCTCTGCTTTCTCCTTGTCGGTATAGATGCGAAAACCGCGAACGCCTTGGGCCACCAGCGTTTTCAGGGTGTCACGAACATCCGGCTTCGTCTCATCCACGATGGCGACGCCTCTGAATGTTCCGCGATGCTTTGCGATGGTGTCGAGCATGTAGCGGTTGTCGAACTTGTAATAGCTCATCTGGATGAGCACGACGCGGCTCACGCCCTCCGGCTTGCAGTGAGTGAAGAGTTCCTCCGCCGTGAAGCTGACAGGCTTCATATCCGCTTGCTTGAAACCCGCGTCGAGCGGGTAGCGATGCGTGTCGGGAGTCCAGACATGGACATGGGCATCGATGGCGTCAATGTGCGTGCTCGCGAGGGATGCGCAACCCGCCGGTGCAAGGGCTGCGAGTGCCGCCGAACGAAGGAAGGCGCGGCGCGGAATAGTGGAAAGTGTGTGCATTGTTGAAGGGGATCGCTGGGTTGGAAACATTGAATTGCCGGTCTGGCTCACACCCTCACCAGCAGGGTGCTGAGCACTCTCAGGAAAAGGCGGATGTCCTCGTAAGTATTGTAGCCATGAACGGCGATGCGGAGGCGTCCCGCACTGTGCATGACATGCACTTTCTCACGTTCCAGCGCCGCATGAAGTTCCGCGCTGCGCGGATGCTGGAAGGCCAGAATGCCAGTGCCGTTCCAGCGGCACATCGGTTTCACACCCAACCCGAGCAGGCCCGCTTCCGCCTCCCCTACGAGTGGATCGGCGTGAGCGGCGATGTTCGCGACACCAATGCCTTCCAAATAGCGCAGCGACGCGTTGAGTGCGTATAGCGACACGAAATTGGGCATCCCCACAGAGAAGCTCGCGGCGCCAGTCTTCGCCACCGCGCGCTCGAAGCGATCCGCGTCGAAGGCGTTCTGCACATGCAGCCAACCACCCGCGTGAGTGGTGAGGCGCGAGGCGCCGGCCTCGGGAATGCCGATGATGCAACCGCCGTGGATGCCGAGCGTCCATTTGTGGGTGCTCGAAATGAGGATATCCGCGCCATCGCAATCGAGCACAACACGACCCAGCGCCTGCGTGATGTCCACCGAGAGGATCGCGTTGGGGGCGAGTTGCCGCACGGCGTCGTGAAAGCGCTGCCAGTCGATGCGGTGACCGTTATAGAAACTCACGAGCGAAACCTGCACAAGCTTGGTGTGCTCATTTAGCAGCGGCACGAGATCCCTCACATCCAACGATCCGTCAACCGCCTTCCAAAGCCGCAGCGTAGGCAGTTCCGCCGCGCGCAACCACGGAGTGACTGCCGCTGGAAACTCGAGATCCGTAACGACGACTTCATCGCTTCCGCGGAGTTGCAGCGCTGTGGCGAGGAGGTTGTAAGCTTCCGAACTGCAAGAGCAAAACGACACTTCGGAAGTCCGTAAGCTGAGCATCCGCGCGCTGACCTCGCGACACGCTTCGACTTGGGCAAAGTGCCGGTCTCGCCCCCGCATGCCGCGCAGCTTATCGTGCCAGTAGGCCTCAATCGCTTCGCCGGTGCAGCGCGGCGGGATGCTTTCAGCGGCCGTGTTGAGGTAGGTGATCCCCGAAAGCGTTGGAAAATCTTGCAGGCGTGTGGATTCTGTCAGCATAGAATACTAAGCAAAGGACCTGCGCCCTCGCCGCGAATAGTGCCACCAATTAAAAAAGTCCGCCACGCGAAATGAATCCGAGACCGGGCACGTCCTTCTTGGGTGTCGTCACGGGTTTAGGATCGAGGTCGCGAGGGAGGAGGCAGACCCGCTACCCAGTGCGACCCGACGTAAACCCGCCCCGCGACGGAGAACCAGTCCGGACGCCACAATTCTGAGTGCTCCTTCTTCAGGTGTTTGATGATCTACGGCGTGATGATGGTTGAGGGCAGTACTGACCGTCGGGAAAAGTGCACACCAAGCAGTCCTGAACTGCAACAGAGTGGATACCCTCAAGGCCCAGCAATCGGAATTTTGAAGAAGCACTGCCAACCACCATAATCTGAGCCGAGAGAAACCTTCTTCCCCGCCTGCCATTCAACGTGGCCGTCTTCAAATGTGAAATTGCCTCCGTCGGGGGCGCCGTTGGCTCGTCGATGAACAGCCGTGAAAACTTTCTTCCCTTCGAAGTCGGTCGTCCAAGTCAGCTTGGGATCGTACATGTTGGTAGTCTTGGATCCAAGCGCCTGCATTCGATCGATCAGGATTGGCGCCGATCCCCACTCGGAATTAAGCTTCGTGCGGAAAAACCATTCCGCAGTCCCTTGAGCACCTGCTGTGACATCCCCGTCGCCCCTCCTGCGTCCCGGCAGGTAAAAGTACCCCATCAGCTGTTGTCCGCTGTCCGACGAGATCATGCTTCTTTCGGCGGCTCGATGCCACGCGTCCGTGGGACAGAAGAGGACATCATTGGCAGCCCGAGTCGAGGTGAGGCTGGTTCGCTTATTTTTGGTTAGATAGTTGTTCCAGAAATTACTCATGGAGGCTGACATCCAACTAAATCCTGCTCCGTCCGGGTTGGGGGGGAACGAGTTATTGAAATCGATGGCGTAGGTATTGATGGCAAGGCCCCATTGTTTGCCATTGCTAACGCAGAGTGACTTATTCGCTTGAGCTTTCGCTCGTGCGAGGGCAGGCAGAAGCATCCCTGCAAGAATCGCGATAATTGCGATAACGACCAGCAATTCAATCAGCGTAAAGGCGAAACCAAACTTGGGTTTCTGAGGGACAGGTAGTCTTGGAGGAATCATGAACTCTGTTAACGTTGTTTTGTTCTTACGTCAACTGCTTTCCAGAGTTTCCCAACTCAAATCAGGTTGCTCGTCGGAACCCTTCCCTTCTCCACCGTGTCGATACCAAATCTCCTTGTCGTTTTTCCGCAAGGGGAGTAGGAACCGGGCATGCTAAAGCAAACTTTTTACTACGGGAACCGTCGTAACTTCCTCAAATCAACGTCTCTACTGGCGGGAGCCGCCGCGATCAGTGCGCCGTACTTCCTTCGTGCGCAAGGTTCGAACGAGCGTATTAACATTGCCTGCATCGGCGTAGGCGGAAAAGGCGATAGCGACTCGAACAGCGCTTTCGGTCTGGGAGGCAACATCGTTGCCCTTTGCGATATTGACACCAACACCTTAAACGGAAAAAACAGATCGTTCCAGGATCGGGCCAAAAAGGAGAATCGCACCTATGACGCCAAGCTCTTTCGAGACTGGCGCAAAATGTTCGATGAGCTTGGCAAATCCATCGACGCCGTCACCATCTCCACACCGGACCATATGCACGGTCTGGCTGGCATCAACGCCCTGCGCCTGGGCAAGCACGTTTACTGCCAGAAACCTTTGACTCAAACGGTTTGGGAAGCGCGTGAGATGCGGAGGCTTGCGAACGAGAAGAAGCTGGCCACCCAAATGGGCAACCAAGGTAGCGCTGGAAGCGGATTGCGCCGCGCTGTCGAGGTGATTCAAGCGGGCATTATTGGTCCAGTGCGTGAACTCCACGTCTGGTCGAATCGGCCGATCTGGCCGCAAGGAATCGACCGCCCTCCCGGCGCAGACCCCGTGCCGGAAACTGTGGACTGGAATCTCTGGCTCGGACCTGCAGCCTATCGGCCTTTCAAGAAGGACGTTTATCACGGGTTTAAGTGGCGCGGTTGGTACGACTTCGGCACGGGCGCACTGGGCGATATGGCGTGTCACACCGTCAACATGCCCTTCCGCGCTCTCAAACTCGGGTATCCGACGTCGGTCGAGCTTGAGGTTGCTTCGCGTGTTTGCCTTGAAACATTCCCGCTCACCTCACGCATCCGCTTCGACTTCCCCGAGCGCGACGGCCTGCCGCCGTGCAAGTTTTGGTGGTATGACGGCAGTCCCGATTCGAAGAATGCCCTCTTCAAGTCCGGCAATTTTGTCTCACCCCTGCGCCCCAGCGCGGACTTAACCAAGGAAATTGTCTCGCAGCGAGGGGAACTTCCGCCCAGCGGTTGCCTTGTTATTGGTGACAAGGGCAAGCTGTTCGCGAACGACGACTACGGCGCGCGTTTCCAGGTAATTCTCAACGACGAAAAGGAATACGTAAGCGGGGATAAACACGAGGCCTGCATGGCAGTGCCCGTGATCATTCCCCGCTCGCCCGGCCACGACCAGGAATGGTTCGCCATGATGAAGGGCGGCCCGGCTGCTTACTCGAACTTCGACATCGCGGCCTATCTTACGGAAATCATTCTGCTGGGGTGCGTCGCCCTCCGATCGGGTGTGGGCCACAAGCTGGAATGGGATGGACCTAACATGCGTGCGACGAACTCACCCGAAGCCGCGCGATTTGTGCAACGCGAGAATCGTCAGGGTTGGGAGGTTTAATCGGCGGAGGCCTGTCAACACGCTCAGCCGCGCAGCGGGTGAGCGTGTGCGTTTTTGAATCACGGGGCGCTGGGAGGAATGAAGGAATGGAATCAACGGCAGCGCAGTGCGGTGATGAGTATTGAAGCAAAAAGGCAAACGGCGCCGACCGGTAACAGCAGGATGCCAAGGCCCGGATCGCCGCTATGGATCCAAATGCCTCCAAGGAAGAATCCGGCGGGGATGAGAATTCCTCCGGAGGTCAACAGCCCGGCTGCTGCCCGGAGGTGAACCGCTTTTGACGGCCCCAGAGCAGCCAGGGTCGCCGCGAACCCCAGGTGCACCAGCCCGAGCAATGTCCCGTGGGCATGCGCCAGGGTCCACATTAGTCGGCGGGTATGATTTGAAAGATCTAGGTACGCTCCCACCTTGAATCCGTGTAATCCCTCCAAAACAAGTCCCAGCGTGAGGAATAAGAGCAGGCTCCCCCAGCCAAGACGCAGGTGACGCAGGAACAAGGGTTCGCGGCTAGGTTCGGATTTCATATCATTCCACAAGTTCCACCGGACTGTTGTCCCGCGTTGCCGACAAGCGGGCGAAGATTTCCTCGGAAATCCGAATCGGCTTCACGCCTTGGGTTTGCACCCACCGCGCCCGGACTTTCGATACGGCTTCCGCTCGCCCTGCTGGGTCGCCCAGATAGTCGTAAGCAAAATCTGCAAACTCGGGCAATTGGCGAAGGGAACGCCCCGCGATATGCCGAACCACCGAGTAAGGATCGTTGAGCAGCGATGCCACAATGGGTGCCTGCCAATTGTTGGAAGATGTGCTCACGGCAGGAGGCCACGAAGCGTGCCAAGCCGCCAACCCGCGTACGGACGCATCACCCGTTAACACCCAAAGAACCCAGGCCGGCACGGTCTTTTCATCAACGGTCAGTTCGCGACTCGGCCTGGAACGCGCATGCCAGCTCTCCATATTCCGCCGAGTCCATTCCAATGTTTGATCGAGATGACAGAGGTTACAGGCGTTGGGACGGTTCACTTCAAGTGTTTCGGCAACCGAGGGATTCGAGATCTGATGGCTGCGGATCGCCTTCATCAATCCAAAAGTGGTGTGCGGCATGTGACAGTTATAACACTGGCTGCCTTCGGATATGCTTGTGTGATGGGTGTGGGCGACGAGTCGCGCCGGTTCGATGTATTCCCGGTGGCACTCGGTGCACGCTGCGTTACCGTGACGGTTTACTGCCAATTGATCGTCCGGCGCACTGTCATGCATGGAGTGGCAGCTCAGGCACGAAAGGGTGCCTTTCTGAAAGCATGCCGATTTCAGCAGCCCATTATACTCACGTCCTGACACGCGAATCATGCCGTCGCGCCAAAACGTTCCCACCAAGGCGTCAGCGGTCTGCCGCATCTCCTCCGGCAGTCGCGGGTCGTTCTTCGCCTCGGGATACTGGATCACCCGCCGGTCGGCTTCGAGGTCCTGACCCGGCCGGTGGGTAAACCCGGTTTTCGCCCACGCCGCCATGTCGGGTATCCATGAGACGGCGTGGCACGCTCCACAGGTGGCAGCGGAGTCACGGTGGTTCATGCGTGCCGGATTCAAAATCGTGGGATCTGCTGCCTTCGTTGCGTGTTTGGCGTAGCGCGTCAGCAGGTTGCGATTGGCATCGACATGCGGGCCGCCCGGACCGTGGCACGATTCGCATGCAATGCCCAATTCAGCGACCTGCGAACGGTGGCCGCTCCGACCGTCGCGATCCGGAATGCCAGCGGTTACGTGGCAACGCAGGCAGTTCTCATTCCACGTCTGGTTCAATTCTCGAAAGTCCGGCGGAAGAAGGAAGACATCGTTTCGCGGCACCCATCGTTTCTCATCCAGCAGCCAGGTGAACGGCAGGTTTTGCTGACGGTTCCCCCGGCCGGCATCGAACCAGAAAGCTTGCAAATTATGAGAACCGGTCACCAGCGTGATTCGCCGTTCGATCCGAGGGATCTTGTTTACGCGGCCCACCGCGATGGCTCGTGCCCCTTCCGGATCGTCTATTTCCACGAAAAACTCATGACCGCGACGGCGCAGTTCATAGGTTCTGCCGTTCTGTTGGAGCGTTACATTGTCAAAGCTCGCCGGGGTGGCGGCCGGCGAAGCGAGTTGGGTCATCGTTCGGTGATAACTGCGATGCCACGAGCTGTGTTCCTGTGGGTGGCATGTCTGGCACGCGCTCGATCCGACATAACCGCCCGATTGCCGCCGCACGGGTGTCATTGCTGCCAAACGATCCCGCGAATTCTCACTCTGCTGAAGATGTCGCTGATAGCTCCAGCCCAGGATTCCCAACCACGCCGAGGCGAGAGCCACCGCCGGCCAAAACCTCCACTGCCGACGGAACTGCCATCCGGCAAAAAAGCCGGCGGCTAACACCAAAGCCACGATCACGGGTTCCAGAGCCATGAAGCACACATCGGGATTGCCCGGTTTCGGGCTGAGTCTCTGCAGAAGGGCGAGACGTTACAAAATTTCCGCGGGCAACGAAACAAAAAACGCATGGATCGGTCGCCCCGGGTGTAAGACAAAAAATTCCGAGCCGTGGGATTCAAGGGGTCAGTTTCCCTGCGTCTGAGAGGCGCCCCTTCCGCCAAGCCTGTGCTTCCGGCGATGCGGCGTGCTTCCATAGAAAATCTATGATTGGTGTCGAGTCATCGAGGCCATGCGGATGATGATGGACGCCCGGTTTGGCGATGAGAGTGATCGAGCCGCCGAGCTTCCGGTAACGTTCCGCCACGACCCCGGTATTTTCATCCCAGGGCGCCACTTCATCCGCGTCTCCGTAAACGTGCAGCAGCAGGATCTTGGCGGCAGAGAGGCCGGCCAACATGTCCACCGGATTGCCTGAATAGGCCCGGGCTTCGGCGTCGGACTTGAATCCGTATCGCTCCAGAACGAGTTGCCAGTCGCGATCACACGGACCCCTTGGAGGGGCGTATCGATGAGGCGGTGAACACCGAGAAGAGCCTGACAATGCGCGAGAGGACTACAACTCCCGCCCGTAGAGGTTCATCAACTCCAGCGCGGCGCCGTTGTCCCGCAGTCCGAACGGTCCGCGCACCGTCGCATCGGAGGGGAGGGTCACGCGCTGGGAGTCTTTGTCGCCGCGTTTCACGACAATTTCCCTTCCCTTCACCGTGATGCTGTAACGCTGATAGGTGCCGGCGGACGCGTCAGCGAGCTTCAGCTCGACGCCGCGCACGACGACGGTGGGCGGCGTTAGGGGTTTGCCTTCGGCGGGTTTGGAGGGCCGGCAGTCGAAGACGAACTCGGCGTCGCCATAATCCTTCTCCGACCAAAGCGTCGCGTCGGGATTCGCCTCTCCGGCCCGCAGGCTGAGGCGTTCTCCGCGCGCGCCCCAGCGCTGGACGATGGCGGCGTTGGTCTTCCACCCGCGCAGATCCAGTCCGGTGAAAATCGTGCGCAAGCCGGTGTCCTCGGGCGCGGTCAGGCTCGGGGGCGTCTGGCTGGAAGGCAGTTCCTTGATGCGGACAATGCGGAACTCGACCGGCGCGCCTTCGGATTCGAGCGCAAGATAGCCCTTGCGATAATTGCAATCCTCGCCGCCAGAGACTTCCTTGCCGTTCACGCTTAGGCGGAGGACGCCGTTGATGCAGACAATTCGGTAATGGTTCCATTCGGGCGTTCCCTTGCTGCGATCTTCCGAGGGGAAGCTGCGGTCCCCGGAATGCCGTCCAAAGGGTTTCATTGTTGCGCCGTGAATCGGAAACACATCCCCGTGCGTGGTGAACCAATCGGACTTCTTCCCGTTTTGCTTCTCGTAGTCCTCCGCGTAACCGTGATCAAGCACCTGCACCTCGATTCCGCGCAAGAATGGGACGGCGGGCGCGGCGATGGGTGTGCCCCAGATGAACACGCCCGAATTTCCACTCCTGCTCAAATGGCGCCATTCCACCTCCAGGATGAAATTCTCGTACTGTCGCGTCGTGCGCAGAGCGCCCGTGGGCCGTCCTGTACAGTGGATTATCCCTTCACGCACGCTCCAGGTTTCCGGCGCGCAATTTGCGTTCACCCACCCGGTGAGATCCCGTCCGTTGAACAACGACACGAATCCGTCGGCATCCGCCGCGACGGCCACCACAGCGCAGGTCAGGGTCAACCCCATTGACAGGAGGAATGTTTTCATGCGCGGAGTCTTGGCATGGTCGCAGGGAAATGCACGCAAGATACCACGGCGCGCACCAACCCTCTTCAGCGGGCCGTCGTGGCTCAGAGCGACCAGCCTTTGCGGTATTCGCGATGGAGCAGGTTGCTGGCAGGTTTTGAATTTAGGATCCTGCCGCTCAGCGTGTCGTATTCAATCGCCCCCTCCACCAGGGTCGCCAAGTTGGCCAGCTGGGCAAGTTCCGTGAGTGGGCCGCCAATGTCGAAACTGGAAAAAGTCTTTCCGTTGCCTTTGCAGGCTTCAATCCATTCCCACTGGTGGCTCTTGACGCGCGGCAGGGATTCCGGCGGCCCGCCTTTGAAATCTTCAAAGCGCTTTTCAGGGAGCAGCACGAAGTTGGCGTTCCAGGGATTCTCGGAATAAATCGATCCTTTCGAACCAACCAGGAGATCTCCCCAGCCGCCCCGCTTGTATCCAAGCATGAGATCCTCCGGCGGCTTCTCTTTCGCATACCAAGTGATTTTCACCGGCGGCAGCACCCCCCGCGCGGGCAGGTCCATGACGACACGCATGGAGGCGGGATAACCTTCCAGATCAACTTCCGAGGGCCAAGCCTGAACCCGGACGATCACCGTGCGGGACCCAGGATTCATTGACTTCTGCCAGAGCTGTTCCATGTGGAGCGAGCGGAACATGATGTTCGCCGTATGACAGGCAAAATCCCCGACGATGCCGCTGCCGAACGCGCGCCAGGAGCGCCAGCTCGCGGGGACGTATGCAGGGCTGTAAGCACGGTTCTGGGCGGGTCCAAGCCACAAATCCCAATTCAAGCCTTCCGGAACCGGCGGGGTATCGGTCGGACGCTTCATTCGTCCGTTTCCACCATCAAACCAGACATGAGCCTCACGGACCTCGCCGATGACTCCTCCCCATACAAGCTCGACCGCACGGCGGAGGCGGCTCTCCGCAGAACCCTGGTTTCCCATCTGCGTGACCACTTTATGGCGCGCTGCGGTTTCCCGCATGACACGCGCTTCATGGACTGTTCGCGTCAGCGGCTTCTCACAATAGACATGCTTGCCGTGTTTCATGGCAGCCACTGCGGCGACGGCATGGGTGTGATCCGGTGTCGCGACCAAAACCGCATCAATCTGCTTCTCCATTTGATCGAACATCTTTCGGAAATCCTGGTAAACCTTCGCGCCCGGATGCTTCTGGTAGATGTCGCCCGCCCTCTTGGAATCTACGTCGCAAAGCGCGACCAGATTGTTGCCCATGCCATGAAAGGCATCGAGACTCCCCCTGCCCTGGCCTCCGACGCCGATTCCGGCAATGTTCAATTTGCTGTTCGCCTCGTAGGCAAACGCCAGTCTGCTGTTGCGGAGAATCAGAAGTCCGGCCCCGGCAGTCGCGGATTTGGAAAGGAAACGGCGGCGGTTAATAGCGGTTTTCATGGCGGAAAAATGAACGGAGTTTGCAGTGCGGTGGACAAGGTCTGAACCTATCTCGAAAACGCTGCTGGGACAATGGGGAATTCAACTCCTTGCTCAAGACGAAAGGCCAGCCCCTTGCCTTGGATGCCGGCAAGCGATAGGATGGGGTCCTTGGCTCTTCAAGTCGCTGTCATCGCTCAACACCGTCGTCGCGCGTCGTCCAGGACTCCTAAGAGCCATTCATGACCTGTAGAAAGTTTCTCCCATGTCCAACGTTGCCAGCAAAATCCAAGCATTTACCGCCGCCAAGTTTGAATCGCCCCCCAAGTTTACTGAGTTCTGTCGAAACGGCGGCAAACCATTAGGAGGCATCATCGGCGGCCGAAGCGTTCGCGGGATGATGAACGCCACGTTCGAGACTTCCGATCCCGGTTCCCTCGAAGTTCTCGCAACGATCTGTGAAATGGGACATTCCGAGGTGGCGGACGCTGTCAACGCAGCCACCCGGGCTTTTCAGGGCGATTCCGGCAAGGGTTGGAAGCACACGACCGTTGAAGAACGTCGTCAGCTCGTCATGAAGCTCGTCGAACTTTGTGATCGCGACCGCGACGTTCTCCTGGCCTGTGAAGTCCGGGATGGCGGCAAGGTATCCGAACTGGCCGAGGGCGATTTCACGCAGATTCGCGCATGCGCCGAATACTTCTGTCGCGTTGCCGCGGGGGCTGAACTTGGCGAGACCGAAGCGAGGCCGGTGGCGGATGGCGTGAAAGGATTGACCTGCCGCGAGCCTTGGGGGGTGGTTGCCGGAATCATTCCCTGGAATTATCCGATAGTGCTCACCGCTTGGTTTATCTTCCCGGCGTTGCTGGCGGGCAACTGTGTTTTGATCAAACCCGCCGAGGACACGCCCCTCTCGGCTCTTTATATTGGCAAGCTGGCTGAAGAAGCCGGGTTCCCGCCGGGTGTCATCAACGTACTTCCCGGTCGAGGCGAAATCACCGGACAGAGCATTGCCGAGAATCCCGGGGTGCGGTTTATCTCCTTCACTGGATCGCCCGGCGTCGGGCAGTCGATCCTGCGGACCTGTGATCTCCATGGGACTCGGATGAAGCGCGAAATGGGAGGAAATGGCGCGGCGATCGTTCTTGCCGACGCCGATCCGGGTCTGGTCGCACGCTGGATTGGCCGCTATACCAATCAGCATTTCGGCCAGACCTGCTGTACGATTCACCGGGTTTTCGTCGACCAAAAGATTGCGGATGAATTTATCGATGCACAGCGGGCATTTTTTGCGGGACTGAAGATTGGCTATCAATCCAACGCCGGCACGCAACTCGGCGCCGTAGTGAACGCAACTCAACGCGCGCGCATCCTCAGAGCTCAACAGGAAACGATTGCCCGCGGTGGAGAGGCGATTTTGGCGGGGGGTGTTGCAGAAGTCAGGGATCACAACGGTTATTACCTGAAACCCGCCTTGTTTCGAACTCGTCCGGGTGTGGATTGCAATCCCGCCGAAGTCTTTCACACGTTTGCCACCATCTGCCCCGTCGAATCGGCCGAACAGGCATTGCAACTGGCGAACCGTTCGCCGTACGGACTCGGAGCCAGCGTGTGGACCCGGGATATTCCACGCGGAGTTGCGTTGGCCAAGCGGTTCCGTGATGGAACCTGCCAGGTCAATTGCCACAATTCGATCGCCTACGGTCTTCCGTATGGGGGGCAGGGAATTTCCGGGGGCCCGGGAGGCGGCGTTAACTGCGAAGAGACCTTCTACGATTACACCCAGATCAAGGCACTCTACGTCGCCGAATATCCCGGATAACACGTGTGACATCCCCTGTCCTTTCATCCGAGTCCTCTTCCCACTCTTTCTCTTAATCCGAATCGTTCTCTTACTAAATCGTCAGGCAAATGGTCCCATGAAACTAAGAGTCGCCTCAGCTCTGATGACCTTTCTTTGCGCGGCGACGGTGGCTTGCCGGAACACCGCGGGGGCGGAGGGCAAATCTGCCGCCGGAAAGGAGTTGCCCTGGGGTAGTGGGACCCATCACTGGGTGTTCAACGGACGCGAGCGCGCGTTCATTCTCGACGTGCCGCAGGGGCTGAAGCCGGGGGCGCCGCTAATCATGGTATTCCATGGGTTCGGCGGTTCGGCGAAGGGCGTCCGCGAGTCCGCCGGTTTCACGCCTTTGAGCGAGAAGCATGGGTTCGTGGCTGTTTACCCGGAGGGCACCCGCGATTCAAAAGGAAAGCCGTTCTTCAACGTCGGCTACGAGTTTCATCGGGACCAAAAGGTTGATGATGTGGAATTTGCCCGGAGCCTCGCCGCCCGCTTGGTGCGGGATCTCGGGTTGGACGAACGGTCGGTGTTCGCGACGGGCTTTTCCAACGGCGGCGACATGAGCTTTTTTCTTGGCGCCCAGCGGGAACCATTCGTTGCCGCGATCGCTCCGGTAGCGGGGACGATGATGCAGTCTTTGGCCAATGATTTCAGGACTTCAGCGCGAATATCGGTAATGGCGGTGAACGCGTCCCTCGACAAGACCACGCTATGGGAAGGCGATATGCAGAACCGCGATGGGTGGGGGGCATACCTGGGTACTGAAGCTGTGCTAGACCTTTGGGTGAAAGGACTCACACTCGCACAAAGCGAACGCGTTGATCTCTCCAAGACTATCCAATTGAAACGTTGGTCCACGGCGCGTGACGAAACGGAGGCGCGACTCTACGTCATTGGGGTCGGCGGCCACGACTGGCCTCGAAACCTGGGCGATGAAAGAGTGACAACGGCCGAGGTCATTTGGCGTTTTTTTGATGCCCATCGACCCCAGTCGCATCAACCGCCTCGCAGACTAACAACGGAATGAAAGGGAACGTTCCCTGATTGCTACGCGCCATCAAAGGATAGATCACGCCTGGAAACTCAACACGAAGTGGAGGAGCCATTGCACGGCCGACCTCGAATCTGTCCGCTCATCACCCACCGGTTGGCATACCTGAAAAATCGGTAAATCGCGAGCAATGTAAATTAGGAACACCCACATCTTCGGGATGCGCTCCCCCTTTCCGAGGTTCCAATGCACTTCTTGACAGAGGTCGAGCAGCATGGTCTTACAGTGCGATGCTCTTGAATCGGGTTTGGGTTTTATGTCTTCTATTTCTGGGTTGGTATCCGGGCGAGGCTTATGCCGGTGAAGAATTGAAGTGGGAGGTAAGCGGCGGTTACCGCGTTGCCAGATTGCCAGTTCCAAAGAGCGGCAAAACTGGTTTTACCCGGCAGCCGGGTGAAGCCACCGGAATCCGGTTTACGAACTCACTCTCGGAAACCCGCAAGATGGCCAATGCGAATTTATTGAACGGCTCTGGAGTTGGATTGGGTGACTATGACGGCGACGGCCTTTGTGACATTTATTTATGCGATTTGGGAGGCAAGAACGTGCTCTACCGCAACCTTGGCAACTGGAAGTTCCAAGCCGTCACCGCCCAAGCCGGTGTAGCCTGCCCGAACCAGACCTCCACGGGAGCTGTCTTTGCGGACCTCAACGGCGATGGTTCGTTGGATTTCCTGGTGACCTCCATGGGGGCCCCAATACCTGTTTTCTGAATAATGGCCAAGGCCGATTCACCAATGTCACCGCGGCGGCGGGATTAATTTCCCGATTGGGCAGCACTTCGATGGCGTTGGCGGACATTGATGGCAATGGGACGCTGGATCTTTACGTAGCCAACTACGGCGCAACTTCGATCCTGTGAAGCGGTGGCGCACTGAATGTGACCACCGGCCCCGGTGGCCAACCGGTCGTGCGCGGGCGATACGCCCAGCGGATCACGATCGTTGACGGCGTGATGTACGAGCTCGGAGAACCCGATGTACTCTCTCTCAACGACGGACATGGAAACTTTACGCCGCTTTCATGGACCGACGGAACCTTTCTTGACGAGGACGGTCATGCTCTGTCGGCTGCGCCATAGGACCAGGGCCTTACAGTTTTGTTCCGATACATCAATCAGGATGGCTTTCCCGATATATACGTTTGCAATGACGCCTCCACACCCGATCGCTGTTGAATTAATCCCGGTCACGGAAAGTTTAAAGCCTTGTCCACACTGGCATTAAGGCAGACGAGCTATTTTTCCATGGGCGCAGATTTTGCCGACATTGATCGAGACGGTCATGATGATCTTTTCGTGGTGGATATGCAAAGTCAGCAACACCCGTTACGACTGACGCAAAAGGGTGTCATACGTTCTCAACCCCGAATACCCGGTGACATTCGCAGCCGATTTAAAATTGGAATTATTCCCGACCCTCGCGATGGTGGGCGGGGCATTGTCCGCTGTGATGGTCACGATCGAAGTGGCGCTGAGGACGGCCGTTTGGCCGGCGCCATATAACCGCACTGTGTAGGACCCGGCGTCGGCAGGTCGACTCACGGCTTTGGAGTACGTGGCTGAATTGGTGCCGGAAATATCCGCGCCATCTTTGCGCCATTGATAGTGAACCGGATCGCCGGTTCCCACGGCCGAAAGGGTCAGGGCCGAATTGGCGGGAACAGACTTCGTGGCGGGCGGCTGCGTGACGATGGCGATCGGCACTGGCGTGACCGCCTTGAACACGCTGAACACACCCACCCCGCCGGTGAGATCACCGTCATTGTGTGCTGTCACGGCCAGACCCAGCGCCAGCTTGTTCGCCATGTTGCCGCTGCTCCGGAGTGCCGTCTCGCTGCCGTTGAGCGCGAGGAAGTCGTAGGGGCTGCCGCGCAGCGCCGTCCAAGCGATTCCATCACTACTGGCATAGCCTCAGAACTGGGATCCGAAGCGCTCGAGGCGCAGGCAAGTGTTCGGATATGTGGGGCGCCTGACGGGAGTAGAGATGCCGATGTCGTTGGCCCAAGCGGACCCGCTACCCGGGGCGTCGCTGCGCCATTGCAACGCGATCTCATTTTGCCCGCCCGCTCGGGTGGTCATAGTGCTGATATGCCGATCCGGACCGTCGAGAAGCAGGCCGCCGCTGCCGTCATCGGTTCCTTCGCGTGCCATCAGTTCCGCCTTGGACCAATTGTCCGGCCCCCGCAGGTCTTCGACCTTGATAACGTAATCGAAGTCTCTGGTGACGGGGATATAGGCGAAATGAAAATTGTCTGAATTACCCCAAATGTCGTTGCCGCCACCCACAATGGTGATCTTGCCGCCGGCCATTTTGTAAGAACCTGCGAGGGTCGGGGCACCCACGTCCTGATCCTTGATGCCTGCGGGTGGAAATACTGCTTGTGCAAAACCAAGACCGGTTCCGATCCAAGCAACGGCGACATCGACTGTCGCGAGGGTTATTCTATTAGTTTGCATAGGTGGGGCCGTTAGAAGCTCAAAAACATTGGATGATTGTCCGCACCTGAAAGCAGAGTCCCACGCTATTGTCAAAATCGATCTTGTTCGGCAAATCGTGACTCCGCCATTGGCTTTCGAGTGAGAGCTGCTCCTTTTGCATGGCTTTTCACTTCTTTTTCATGCGCTTCATGACCTCATACGCCTGTCGTGCCTTGGGATCGCCCGCCTCAACACCGCGGATCAGTTGCTCCTCCAGCGAGAGCATCGAGGAATGTAGCGCAATTCCTTGATCCAGGGACAGATTCCCCGCTCCACGAAGGGTGCCCAACGACACGGCCGCCTTCTCATAATCTCCACTTTTCATCGCTCCGGCCGCCGCCGACACCGTCTGACTCACCTCGCCGCTTGCCCCGGAAAAAGCCGTCTCCAACCCGGAGGCCGCATCCTTGGGCGATTTCGGGGTCAGTTTGCCCGCACCATCCCCTCCCCCACAACTCGAGGTCACCAGGATCAACCCAGCCAACATGGAGGTCCACAGCGCCAGAGCCGGCGACCGCGCAAGGTCGTTCCGCGGAACGCCAGCGCACCTGGACCATTGGATCGACCCTTTCATCCTTATCCGTCGCGGCATAATACCCTTTCGTTTCAATTCCTAATTCCCAACGCTCAATTTCCGCCCGACTTGGATCCCGGATTACACCAAAATCGACCGGGCCGGCGGCCGGGAAAACCTCCGATGCCGGCTTCCTGGTAGTAGACCCGGAATTTCATGTACTCCGTTTGACCGCCAAACATGCCCATAACAACGCCTGAGTTGTGGCGTTGAGTGACGCCCTCATCCGGAGTGCTGGCGACATTGTCGAAATTGGAGGGCTGCCTTTCGTCGGCTTCCCAAAAGATCATTGCATCCGATGCAAAGTCCTTTTGTTTCCAGGTGGTCCAGTCTCCGCGGGGACCCGTAGAGTAACTCGAGACGGCGCCGTTGATAACGTAGCTGCTGACCTTCATCTCGCGTTGCCGGAAGAAAGGCGTGTTGGTGCGGTCGAGGGGACAGAAGTAGATCTGCCGGGAGTTGTGAAAGGGCCAGAGAAGGCCGCGATCGATGGTATGATCCGGGGTGTTGGTCCTGACGCGCATGTAGCACCAGTTAGGGACATCAAAAGTGCCTGAACTCCAGGAGGAGTAAGGCAGGTAGTCCTGGTTGTCGGTCAGGTACATGTGAGTGCTGAGGAGAATCTGCTTCATGTTGGAGAGGCATCGGGTTCGGAAACCTTGTTCCTTGGCCTTGCTCAGAGCCGGAAGAAGCATGCCTGCCAGAATCGCAATGATCGCGATCACAACCAGGAGTTCGATCAATGTAAAGGCGCGGTCGACGACACGCCAGGATGCAGAGACGGGTTTCATATGAGGTAACGCTCCTCATTGAATACCGACTCCGCCCAAAGTGCCAGCTTAAAACGGCCAGGGTGCATTTGTACAGTGGGCAGCCCGATGGGCCTTTCTATTTCCTGCTGCGGGTGCATGCTAACGAAGAAACCGATGCGGATGAGGGAACAATACTGGCAAAATGCCCTTGGCGCGGCTGTTGTTTGCCACGACCTTCGGTTCCCTGAGATTATTCGATGAAACGACTTGTCACGGATCAAGTCGCGGCTCGTTGATGAGTGCGCTGGCATGTGGCATGAGCGAAACAAACTTCCTGAAATGTTCCTGTGATCACTGCGGCGGGAACATTGAATTCCCAACCGACGGCGCAGGAGCGAGCACCGCGTGTCCGCACTGCGGTAAGCAAACGACACTGGTCGCGCCGGAGTCGGGCAACGCGTGGATGGGCTGGGGGATGGGAGTCGTCCTGTTCGTTGCGCTGACCGGAGCAGGAGGGATGGTCTATTTGCGAAAAGCAAGCGAGACCAAGCCTGCACAAATTCCTGTGACGGCGTCTGCTCCGAAAAGGGCCAAGTCATTGAACGATCTGAAGGTTGGCGAAATCGCGTTTGAAGAAACCAGGGGATCAAAACTTATCTATGTGCTGGGAACGGTGAGAAACGAATCGGACTACCAGCGCTTCGGTGTTAAGGTCGAATTGAACCTGCTGGATCGCAGCGAGCGCAAAGTGGGCACCGCGACGGACTATGTACAAATCCTGGAACCCCGCAAGGAATGGCGTTTTCGGGCCTTGGTGTTGGATGCCAGCGCAGCCAGCGCCCGACTGGCCTCGATCCAGGAGGAGTAGTCCGCTTGCGAAGCTTACTCTTGTTGAAACTCGGCCCAGAAAATGCTGACATCCTGCCCACGGGTGAAGAGCCCGGATTTCGCTGACCCGCTAGAGTCCAACTGCCGCCGGAGAACCGACATATTCACAAGAAACTTTGAGCACACATTATGATTGAAGCCACTTGTCGTGATCATGAACACCGTGCCGCAGATTTAGTTTTCACTCGCCGCCAATTTCTCAACCGCTTCGGCATGGGATTTGGCGCGCTGAGTTTGACCGGGTTGGTGGGAATGGGACTGTTGCCGCTGCCGGACGCCACCGCTGAAACATCGTTCTCGCCGCTCATTCCGAAGAATCCACAATTCCCTGTAAAAGCCAGGCGCGTCCTGCACATTTTTGCTTCCGGCGCGCCATCCCATCTCGACACGTGGGACCCGAAACCAGCCTTGGACAAATACAACGAGAAGGCCATGCCCGACGACAAGACTGGGACCGCGTTCGCGTCGCCATTCAAGTTCAGCAAGAAGGGCAAGTGCGGCGCCGACGTGAGCGAAGTCTTTCCATTGATCGGCGAGCACGTCGATGACCTGGCAATCGTCCGCTCGATGTACACGGACATTCCTGATCACGCGGCGGCCACGGTGATGATGAACACAGGTTCGACCCGGCTTGTGAAACCCAGCGTCGGTGCCTGGCTCACGTATGGCTTGGGCACCGAGAATCAAAATCTTCCTGGATTCGTAGCGCTGTCGCCGGGCGGCGTCTCGCCGCAGAATTTGCGCGCTGCGTTTTTGCCCGGCGCGTATCAGGGCACGTCGGTCAACACGCAGAACACGAGCATCGAGAAATTGATCGAGAACATCAAAAACAACTACGTGTCACTCCCGGAACAGCGCAAGCAACTCGACCTCCTGCATCAACTCAACGAAGTCCACAGCCAAAATCTTCGCAAGGACGCGCAACTCGAAGCGCGCTTGCAGGCGTATGAACTCGCCTATCAAATGCAACTGGAAGCGACCGACGCCTTTGACATCGCCAAGGAGCCGCAAAACATCCGCGACCTATACGGCGTCAATACGCAGCAGGGACGGCAGATGTTGATCGCGCGCCGATTGCTGGAAAAGGGCGTGCGCTTCGTACAAGTATGGCACGGCGGCTGGGACCATCACAGCAATCTGGCCGCGGGACTCCGTAACAAGGCGACCGAATGCGACAAGCCCATCGCGGCGCTGCTCACGGACCTGAAAGAAAAGGGCATGTTCGACGACACGTTGATCCTCTGGGGCGGTGAGTTTGGACGTTCACCGCAGGCAGATGGCAACATGGCGGGCGGAGCGCCGGGACGCACCCATAACAACCGCGCGTTCAGCATGTGGTTGGCTGGCGGGGGCGTCAAAGGCGGCATCACCTACGGCGCGACGGACGAGTTCGGCGCGCGCGCGGTCGAGAACAAAGTCCACATTCATGATTTGCACGCAACGATTCTCCGATTGATGGGGTTTGATCACGAGAAATTGACCTATCGCTACAATGGCCGCGATTTTCGATTGACGGATGTTTACGGAAACGTGGTGAAGGCGATCCTTGCTTAAACGTTGCAAAGAATCGCGTTGCGTTGTCATGTGTGGGTTCGCAATGGGAGATCGCACTCTGTCACCAAGCCACAACCTGTTCCCCGAATGAGGCTTTGCTTTTTCAGCCACTGCGCACTCGCGTTTTCTGTTCTTACCTTGGTATTCGTCCCGTTGTCTTGGGGCGCCGCATCGAAATTGACCCCGCAGGAAATCGAATTCTTCGAGACAAAAATCCGCCCACTCTTCGCCGAGAATTGCTTTAAATGCCATAGCCAGACCAGCGAGAAGATCAAAGGCCAGTTGCTGCTCGATACTCGTGAAGGAGTGTTGAAGGGAGGCAAGACAGGGCCAGCGATTGTGCCAGGCAAGCCCGAGAAGAGTTTGTTGATCCAAGCCGTGCATTATAAAGACAAAGACCTGCAAATGCCCCCAAATGATCGCAAGTTATCCGATGAGCAAATCAGCGATTTGGAGAAATGGATCAAGATCGGTGCGCCGGACCCGCGCGACAAGGGGACGAGCGATTCAAGCAATAATACCATCGATTTCGACAAGGCCAAAAAACACTGGGCGTTTCAACGCGTCGTCAACCCGCCGGTTCCTTCCGTGTCCGTCTCAAACAACTGGGCTCAGACGCCGATCGACAATTTTATTCTTGCGCGACTGCTTGAGAAAAAGCTGACGCCGTCGCCGTCAGCCAACAAAGTCACTTTGATCCGGCGCGCCAGTTTCGATTTAATCGGTCTTCCGCCGAGCACGAAAGAAGTCGATGATTTTGTGGCGGATACTTCGACAAACGCTTTCGCGACGGTCGTGGATCGCCTGCTTGATTCGCCGCGCTACGGTGAGCGTTGGGCGCGCTACTGGCTCGATCTCACTCATTTCGCCGACACCAAAGGCGCGGTCGGAAACAACACGGACCCGCGCTATCTCTACGCGTACACATTTCGCGATTATGTCGTGCGCGCCTTCAACGAGGATTTGCCTTACGATCAATTCCTGCTCCAGCAGATCGCCGCCGATAAACTGCCCCTGGGCGACGACAAACGCCCGCTGGCGGCCTTGGGATTTTTTGCCTTGGAAAATCGATTCAACAACCAGATCAACGACATCATCGACGATCGCATCGATCTGGTTTGCAAAAGCACGATGGCGCTCACGGTCACTTGCGCCCGCTGCCACGATCACAAATTCGATCCCATTCCGACCACGGATTATTATGCGCTGCACGGTGTCTTCAACAGTTGCATCGAACCCAAGGAAGGTCCGCTGCTGGAGTCACCCAAGGACACGCCCGCCTATCGTGACTTTCAAAAGCAATTGGCCCTGCGCGAAGCCGCCGTGGAAAATGTTCACGGGGAAAGCGGCAGACGGATCGCGGCAGATATTCGCGGCAAGGCCGGCAATTATCTGCTGGCGCTTTACGAGTTCAATCATTCCACGAATGGTCTGCCCAAAGACGCGTTCATGCAGCGCAAGGGACTGAGGCGCCAGTTGGCGGGCGCGTGGGAGAGCAGCTTGAAGTTGTGGAGAAAAAAGCATCACCCGGTTTTTGCACCGTGGTTTGCTTTTGCTGATTTGCCGGAAAAGGAATTTGAGGCAAAAGCGAAAGACCTCGCGGCCGCATTTCACGCCAACGGTGATCCCGCCAAGCCGGTCAATCCGTTGGTGGCTCGCATGTTTGCCAATACTCCAACCTCGATGGGACAGGTCGCCGCGCGGTATTCCGCAGTGTTCGCAGACGTGGACAAACGCTGGCAAAATGTTTTGGCCGCGTACGGGGCGAGAAAGAAAGGCGCGGACACGCCACCCCCGGAGCCGGTGGCGTTTCCCGACGCTGCGTCGGAAGAAATCAGAAAGGTTCTATACGACAAAAAATCGCCCACCTACCTCGATGAACAACGCATCAATGATTTGATCAACCGCGACAACAAGATCCGGGAGCAGCTCGCCAATCTGAAGAAGTCCGTCAACGATCTGAAATCGTCGCATCCCGGATCGCCGGCCCGCGCCCATGTTTTGGAGGATGCTGCGCAACCCAAAGATTCCTTTGTCTTCCTTCGTGGCAATCCCGGCACCAAAGGACCGATCGCTGTCCGGCAATTCCTGCAAATTCTTTCGGGCGAGAATCGGCAGCCGTTTAAGAATGGCAGCGGCCGTTTGGAACTGGCCCGAGCGATCGCCACCCGCGATAATCCTCTCACCGCGCGCGTCATGGCGAATCGCGTCTGGTTGCATCATTTTGGCGAGGGCCTCGCGCGGACGCCGGATGATTTCGGCACGCGATCGGACCCGCCGACGCATCCGGAGTTGCTCGATTACCTGGCCTGGCAGTTTGTTGAGGACGGCTGGTCGCTCAAGAAACTTCACCGGCGCATTATGCTTTCGAGTGTTTATCAGCAAAGCAGTGAAGATAATCCGCGTTTTGCACAGATTGATCCGGACAATCGATTTCTCTGGCAAATGAACCGTCGCCGACTCGACTTCGAAGCACTGCGCGACACTCTCCTGGCCATCGGCGGCAAACTCGATCTAACTCTGGGCGGGCCGTCGGTCCGTTTGAACGCCGAGCCCTATTCGAGGCGGCGATCCGTTTATGGCTACATCGACCGCAGCAATCTGCCGAACTTGTTGGTGGCATTTGATTTTGCCAACCCCGACCTGACGACGGGCAAACGCGACAACACGATCGTGCCGCAACAAGCCTTGTTTATGATGAACAGTCCGTTGGTGGTCGAGCAGGCGCGCGAACTGGTCCGACGGGAAGATTTCAGATCGCAATCCCGAAACGAGGAACGCCTGCGATTGCTATACCAGCTCATTTACCAGCGAACGCCGACGCCCGTCGAAATGAAGCTGGCACTCGACTACTTAGGGGGCGAATCGGCGACGACGCAAGCGACGTCAGGGCAATCGGCCTGGGAATACGGTTACGGCGAATTTGATCCGGCCTCCAAACGATTGAAACAATTTGTGCTTATGTCTTCATTCTCCGGGAAATCGTGGCAGCCCGGAACCAAGGCAGGAAATTCGCAACTGGGCAATGTGAGCTTGAATGCCGACGGCGGCATGCCGGGAAATCAATTCGCGGCCATTCGACGATGGACTGCCCCCCGCGACGGATTCATCGCGATCGATGGAGTCTTGAGCCACGGATCAAAGGAAGGAGATGGAGTTTTTGGACGTATCGTTTCCAGCCGCATCGGACCGGTGGGGCAATGGGTTTGCTTCAAGAGCCAGGTGCCGACCCAGCTGCCGCGACTGCTCGTTCAGCGTGGCGAGACGGTGGATTTCATGGTGGACTGCCGTTCCAACCCGCGCGCCGACGCTTTCACCTGGGCGCCGAACATCAAGATGAATAATTCGACGCCCAACCCCAACGCATTGGGGGTGGTGGAGTGGAACGCTAAGACAGACTTCGGCGGCACCGAACGGTTGGAAACAAAAGACCGACTGAGTGCCTGGGAGAAATTTGCTCAGGTGTTGTTGGAGACCAACGAACTGACGTTCGTGAATTAGTGGGAGAAAACTAGAATTAATAGAACCGTGCTTTTCCTGCGTATCGCCGCTTTTGGCTTCCCGCATCCGATGAAAGAGGGTGGCCGCAGAGGCGAGTGAGGGGTCGCTTCGATTCCCGGAGGTCCGGAGTCCTAAGCCTTGCCAAAGCCGGACCGGCCGTGTGTGCTCGGGGGAAATCATTCGCTCATGCCTATGCATCCGATCCACCCTCGCACGTCCCTCGCGCCGCTTCTTCTTGCCACCGTCTGCCTCGCCGCGCCGCTGAAAGCCGCTGAACTGACTCCCGCCATGAACGACAATCCGTTGCTGACCCAGAGTCCGCTGCCCTTCCATTACCCGCAGTTCGACAAGATCCGGAACGAGCACTTCCTCCCCGCCTGCGAGCAGGGCATGGCCGAGAACCTCACGGAGGTTGCGGCCATCGCGAACAATTCCGAGAAGCCGACGTTCGACAACACCGTCGTCGCCCTCGAGCGCTCCGGCCGGCTGCTCGACCGCGCTGTCAGGGTTTTCCTCAACCTTAACAGCACCCTGACCAACCCGGAGATGCAGAAGATCCAGCGCGCACTTGCGCCCCGGCTCTCGGCGCACAATGACGCCATCCGGCTCAACCCTGCGTTGTTCGCCCGCCTCGACGCGCTGCACAGCGCCCGAGACACTCTGGGCCTTGACGCCGAGTCCAAGCACCTGCTCGAGCGTTACTACAAGGATTTCATCCGCTCCGGCGCGAAGCTCCCCGAGCCCGAGAAGGTCAAGCTCCGCGCGCTCAACTCCGAGCTGGCGACACTCCAGACCACCTTCACCCAGAACGTCCTCAAGGAGCGCGATGCCACCTCCGTGCTGATCAGCACTCGCGAGGAACTCGCCGGCCTCTCCGACAGCCAGATCAATGCCGCGGCCGCCGCGGCCAAGGCCGCCGGCTCCGAGGGCAAGTTCCTGATCGCCCTTGTCAACACCACCGGCCAGCCCCCGCTCGCCGAGCTCACCCGGCACGCCACCCGCGAGAAAATCATGGCGTCCTCGCTCGCCCGCGGCAACCGCGGCGGCGACTTCGACAACCGTGCCGTCGTCTCTGCCATTGCGAAGAAGCGCGCCGAGCATGCCGCGCTGCTTGGCTATGCGCACCACGCCGCCTACCAACTCGAGGAGCAGACCGTCGGCAGCGTCGACGTGCTCAACAAGCTCCTCGCCCAGCTCGCCCCGCCCGCCGTGGCCAACGCCCGCAAGGAGGCCGTCGATATGCAGGCCATCGTCGACACGGAGAAGGGCGGCTTTACGATCGCCGCCGCCGACTGGGACCTCTACACTGAGAAAGTCCGCGCGGCCCGCTACGCCTTCGACGCATCGCAGCTCAAGCCTTACTACGAGCTCAACCACGTCATCCTCGACGGCGTGTTCTTCGCCGCGCACAAGCTCTACGGCCTCAACTTCAAGGAGCGCCATGACCTGCCAGTCTACGAGCCGAGCGTCCGCGTGTTCGACGTGTTCAACGAGGACGGCACGCAGCTCGCGATCTTCCTTGTCGACTACTACTCCCGCTCGAGCAAGAACGGCGGTGCATGGATGAACGCCTACGTCTCCCAGAACGGCCTCTTCGGCACGATGCCGGTCGTCGCCAACCATCTCAACATCACGCCGCCGCCCGCAGGCCAGCCCACGCTGCTGACGCACGATGAGGTCAACACCGCTTTCCATGAGTTCGGTCACGCTCTGCACGGTATGTTCTCAAGCGTGAAGTATCCGCGATTCGCCGGCACGTCCGTCCCGCGCGACTTCGTTGAGTATCCGTCGCAGGTGAACGAGATGTGGGCCACCTGGCCCGAGGTGCTGCAGAACTACGCCAAGCATTACCAGACCGGCGCGCCCCTGCCCCCTGAGCTGCTCGCGAAGGTGAAGGCCGCGGCGAAGTTCAATCAGGGCTTCAAGACCACGGAGTATCTCGCCGCCGCGCTGCTCGACCAAGCCTGGCACCAGATCAGCGCCGCCGATGTGCCGAACGCCGGTGGCGTGCTGGCGTTCGAGGCCGCCGCCCTGAAGAAATACGGCGTGGACTTCGCGGCCGTGCGGCCGCGTTACCGCAGCACCTATTTCTCGCACACCTTCGCGGGCGGTTACTCGGCCGGCTACTACTCCTACATCTGGAGCGAGGTGCTTGACGCCGATACCGTTGACTGGTTCAAGGCCCATGGCGGACTGACCCGCGCTAACGGCGACCGCTTCCGCTCGCTGCTGCTCTCGCGCGGCGGCAGCGTGGAGGCCCTGCAGCTCTTCCGCAATTTCACTGGTGGCGATCCCGACATTAAGCCGCTGCTCGTGCGCCGCGGACTGGACGCAGCGAAGTAACAAATAACGCCTCTTCAGCAGAATCTGTGGGTGGGTGGCGGTACAGGTAGTTTTCCAAGACTGTGATATATAGCTACTTCCAGTGCTCGATATGTCCGAAAGCCGTAGGCTCGTCGGGTGGTCACTCGAATCTTGTTGTTAAGTCCTTCCACAGCCCCGCTCGATACCTCTCCCTTCGCTCGAAACCAGTTCAGTATAAGAGGCTCGTGCCGCCGCCACATCCGGGCCACCTTCTTCACCGGATCCAGCCGTCTCCATCCAACTCATTCGCCGCGCCCACATCGCAAGGAACGCCATAAACCCAAGGGTCATTCGGCGCTTGCCCTCATTCCACGGCATGTGCTCAACCAGAAGCCCGTGCTCCGGGCAGTCAATTCTGCGCGGCCCATAATGGTAGTAACACGGAATGCTCCACAAGGGCACCTGGCTCCACGTCCTCGCCCTCATCTGATCGTATCCCGGGCATGGAAGCGGCACTCTGGACACTTGCCCCGGCCCTGCCCATGAGCTCGGATTACGACGTCAATCCGGGCTTTCCCGCGCTCCTCCATGAAGTGAGCCCGTTCCTACACAAATCCAGGAATCGGTTGCGAGTAATTCAAAAGTCTCTTACAGCTCATCACGGTGTGGGTC
>SIBK01000042.1 GCA_009695205.1 Pedosphaera sp.
AGGCAATTGTCGCAGCCGCCGCATTCCGTGCCCGGATATTCTTCACCGAAATAATCGAGGAGCGCGGCTCTCCGGCATTCGCCGATTTCGGCGTAGTGCACCATCTGCTGGAGTTGTTCGCGAGCGATTCGTTGTTCGGCGGCATCGGGTTTTTCTTCGATGAATCGCTGTTGTTTGACGACATCCCCTGGGCTGAACAGCAGGAGGCATTCGCCCGGCAGTCCATCGCGGCCGGCTCGACCCGTCTCCTGATAATACCCTTCGATGTTTTTAGGCAGGTCCTGATGAATGACGAACCGGACGTTCGGCTTGTTGATGCCCATTCCGAAGGCGATCGTGGCGCAGATCACGCGAACTTCGTCTCGAAGGAACGCCTCCTGATTCTGTGACCGCTCCGTGGGGACCAATCCGGCGTGGTAGGCGGCGGCCTTGATGCCTTCTGAGCGCAGTTTCTGCGCCGTGGATTCCGTCCTGGCGCGACTCGAGCAATACACGATGCCGCTCTCTTTGGGGCGGCTTCGCACGAAAGCCACCACCTGTTCCGCGCCCGAAGCCTTAGGCAAAACCCGGTAGGTGAGGTTGGGGCGATTAAAACTCGCCACGTAGATGCCGGGGTTGCGCAAGTGCAACTGTTCCACGATGTCCAGGCGAACCCGTTCGGTGGCCGTGGCGGTCAACGCTAGAAACGGCACCTCGGGGAAGTGCTGCCGGAGTTCTCGAATCTGCCGGTATTCCGGCCGAAAATCGTGGCCCCATTCACTGATACAATGGGCTTCATCGACGGCGACCCTTTCCACCTGCCATTTCCGCAGATCGTCCAGCATGCCGGAAAGCATGAGGCGCTCGGGGGCGACATAGAGCAGCTTGTATCGGCCCTGATGCAATCCACGAAGACGGGTCCGGGACTCGGCGGCGCCGACCGAGGAATTCAGACACGTGGCGGCCACGCCGCTGGCCTGAAGTTGATCCACCTGATCCTTCATTAGGGCGATCAACGGCGATACCACCACGGTAAGACCCAGCCGAACCAAAGCCGGCAGTTGGTAACAGAGCGATTTTCCGCCTCCGGTGGGCAGCAAAGCGAACACATCCCGACCCTTTAGTGAATCACGGATAATTTCCTCCTGCAGCGGCCGGAAGGCATCGAAACCAAACACCTCCCGCAACGGGGTGTGAAGATCAGGGAATGCGGCGAGTGCGGACACGACAGACGGTTTTAGGGCCCTGATCCCTTCCTGGAAATGAAAAGGTTCAGGAGTTCGCAGAAATACGGGTGGAACCGGATCGAACGTAGGTTCTCCATGCTTCCACTTGCCGACACGGATTTCCCATACAACTCTCCCTCCCCAATGAAGGCTGTCATTCTCGCCGCTGGAAAAGGCACACGCATGAAGGATCTCACGCAGGAGCTCCCGAAGCCCATGCTTTCGGTGCAGGGGAAACCGATTCTGGAACATATCCTCGAAGGAATTCTCGACACGGGCATCCGTGACTTCTGCATCGTCACCGGATGGAGGGCAGAGGTCATCGAGCAGCGGTTGGGCAACGGTTCGCGCTGGGGAGCACGCATTCAGTATGTGCATCAAGCCGTGCAGGACGGCACCGGAAAGGCACCTGAACTGGCACGGAAATTTGTGGGGCAGGATGACTTTCTCCTGACCTATGGGGATATCCTCGTGAAGCCGGAGACGTACCAGCGGATGATCGTTCGGTGGCGAGAGGGACGGCTCACGGCAGGGGCCGACTTGGCATCAACAACGACGAGTGCCAATCGCTTCTCCGGTCTGGTAACCGTCACCGAAGGACAGGACGTCACGCAGGGCGGGCTCCTCTTCTTCGACGATGATTTTAATCTTAGCAGACTCGTGGAGAAGCCGTCCCCCATTCAGTTGGATGAGCTTCGTCAGTCCGGATGGATCGTCACGGGTCACCCGGTGTGGTATAATGCTGGAATCTATCTTTTAACACCGGCTCTCTTCGAATACACGGCTCGATTGCAGAAATCGCCACGCGGGGAGTATGAACTGACGGATGCCATTTCAGAGATGGTGGGTGGCCGACGGACGATTGCGGGATTAAAGATCGAAGGTCGCTGGGTCGATGTGCGCGATCCGGAGGTGCTCGCATCGCTACAGGGCGCGAGCTGAGGCGGCGGCGGCCGTTCGATGAAAACTAGCAGTTTGCACAACGAGGAACGGTCATTAGTATGGATCGCATGAATTACGCGGTGAGCTGGGCGGGGACGTTTGCATTGGGTGTCTCGATGATGATGGCGGCCGACAATTGGCCCCAATTTCGGGGGCCTGGGGGCGACGGGTTGGCTGCAGCTGCGGTGCCGGTGCGTTGGAGCGAATCCCAAAGCGTGCGCTGGAAGACCGCAGTACACGGTAAGGCCTGGTCATCGCCCGTGCTATGGGGGGACCAGATCTGGGTCTCCACCGCGACCGAAGACGGCCACGAATTAGCCGCCCTGTGCCTCGATCGAAACACGGGCAAGGTGCTGCGGGATCAAAAGCTCTTCGACATTGAAAATCCGCAATTCTGCCACAAGTTCAATTCGTACGCCTCGCCCACACCAGTTATCGAGGCCGGGCGGATTTATGTGACCTTCGGTGCGCCGGGCACCGCCTGCCTCGACACCGCCACAGGCAAGGTTTTGTGGGAACGCCGTGACATCGAGTGCAATCATTTCCGCGCAGCGGGTTCCTCCCCCATCCTCGATGGCGATCTACTGATTATGAACTTCGATGGCAGCAACCATCAATTTATTCTCGCGCTCGACAAAAACACAGGAAGAACCCGGTGGCGGTCGGACCGATCCCTTGACTATAAGGACCTTGGTCCGGACGGAAAACCTGAGGCGGAAGGCGACTGGCGCAAGGCATTTGCGACGCCGCACGTCGCAGAGTTGAGTGGCGTCCGGACGCTCCTGAGCCAGGGGGCCAAGGCCTTCTACGGTTACGAGCCGCAGTCTGGACGGGAACTCTGGAGAATCGAGGAACGTTCGAGCCACTCCGGCGGTACCCGCCCGGTGGTAGGGCACGGCTTGGTGTATTTTCCAACAGGTTGGTCCGCAGGTTTTGTCCTCGCCGTCAAACCGGGAAAAACGGGGGAATCCCTGGACGTCAACGCGAGTGCCATCAGTTCCACCGAACTCAACGTGGCCTGGAAGACCAAGCGTAATGTGCCTAAGAAGCCCGCGCTCACCCTGCTTGGAGATCAGCTTTTTGGGATCGATGACATCGGTATCGCCACCTGCTGGGACGCCGTTACTGGCAGCGTGCTCTGGAGCGAACGCATTGGGGGCAATTACTCTGCGTCGCCGATCATTGCGGGCGGCCGGATCTATTTCTTCAGCGAAGAGGGCAAGATCGTCGTGGCTGCTGCGGGACCCAAATTTGAAAAACTGGCTGAAAACCAATTGGAGGACGGTTTCATGGCCTCTGCCGCAGTTGCGGGCAAAGCGCTATACTTGCGCAGCAAGTCGCACCTGTATCGGATTGAGGACTGATCCTTGACGTGCTCTCCCCCGAGGAGGGGGTTGGGGTGAGGGCGGCGTCTTACTTTTCCAAACTGAGAACTGCTGACGGGGCGCGGAAGACCGTCGGGTCCTGACCCAGGGTTCTCAACCTTGTCGTTCGGAGAGTTTGTGAGTACCGTAGCCTTGTGAATTTCGCCTTCGCCCGCCGGCTGGCCGGCATGATCCTCTTTTTTTTGATGTCGTGGTTTGCTGCTGCGCGATCCGACGACGCCCGGTTCATCCGGCTCCGAAACGAAACCATCACCACCCCGCCCGCGGATCATGCGCGAGCACGCTTGCAGTCGGCCGTTCCCGAGGCGGCGGTTTCTGGACTTTTCCTCCTGCAATTCACCGATCGCATGCAGCCGGAGTGGCGCGACGCGTTGCGAACTCGAGGCGTGGATCTACTACGCTTCGTTCCCGACGATGCTTTCGTGGTGGAGGTGGTTTCCAACCGCCTGGGTGAACTCCGTTCCCTGCCGTTTGTGCGATGGATCGGGCTGTACGAGCCGCGACATAAGCTCCATTCACGATTGATGCGTCAGTTGGCGACCAACGCCCTCGGGAATCCCATCGAAGTCAAGATTCTGGCCAATCCACGGGCGGGCGTAGCGGGTCTTTCCCTGCTATCGCGGGCTTTTGAGCCTGGCGCACGGCATCATTTGAACGCCACGTTCGGAGCCGTAATTACGGGCCGAATTCTTCCCGCGCGCCTTTTAAACCTAGCCCGTTCGCCCCTGGTACTCTGGGTGGAGTTAGCTCCCCGGATGAAACTGGTCGATGAGGTTGCCACCCTCATTGTCGCCGGTGAGGGCTCCGGAGCCCCTCGCCATCCCCGTGTGCATGAATTGGGATTTGATGGCAGCGGCGTCACCGTTTCCATCGCGGATTCCGGGATCGATCTTGGGGAGCCGGACGGATTGCATCCAGATCTGGCCGGGCGGGTCGATGCGTTCATTGCGTACGGGGGGCTTCCTGATGCTGGCGATGAACACAGCCACGGGACACATTGTGCCGGCATCGTCGCGGGAAATGGGGCCACGGGTGAAAGGGATGATGATGGAAATCTCTGGGGGCTGGGCGTCGCTCCAGGGGCCCATTTGATTGCCCAGCGAATCTTCGATGCGGCGGGAGGCTACTTCCCGCCGCCGACATACGAGACACTGACTCGGGATGCGGTCCGGAACGGGGCATACATCGGTTCAAATTCATGGGGCGACGATACCCAGGGACAGTACGATATCAGTGCGTCAGAATTTGACGCCCTTGTCCGGGACGCGGACGCCCTGACCCCTGGCGAGCAGCAGTATGTGCTGGAATTTAGCGCGGGAAATGCCGGGCCCGGGGGGCAGACCATCGGAAGCCCCGCAGTGGCAAAGAATGTAATCGCCACCGGCGCCGTGGAAAACAACCGGTTCGGTTTTGGCATTTACGACAGCGGCCAGGAGGTCATGGCAGATTTCTCCAGCCGCGGCCCGTGCGAGGACGGCCGGATCAAACCGGATATTACGGCTCCCGGAACGTGGATTGCCTCCGTGAAATCGCAACTCGCCGGTGAAGAAAACGCATGGTCACCCATCAATGCGAACTACCTCTACCAGGGCGGCACATCTCAGGCCGGCCCGCATGCAAGTGGAGCGGCGGCGGTGCTTGTTCAGTGGTACCGTCAGACCCACGCCGGCGCCAATCCATCCCCCGCGCTCGTGAAGGCTGGGCTAATAAATTCGGCGGACGACATGGGGACTTCAGTCATTCCGGACGGCGAGGAGGATGGCGGTGATGGTGGTATCGTGGTGGGGGACACCGCGCCCGTGCCCAACTCCGACGAAGGCTGGGGGCGAATCAATCTCGAAAACTTGATTGATCCGGCCGGCGTGCGCTTCGACTTTACCGACCAAGGGATTGGGCTCGCAACCGGGAAGATTACGGAAAAAAGGATCATTGTGGGCCCCGAGGAGGCGCTCAAAGTCACGCTGGTCTATACGGATGTTCCCGGATTGCCCGCAGCAATTCCGGCGCTGGTCAATGATCTCGATCTTGAAGTGGTATCCCCGGAGGGCAATCTGTACCGGGGGAATGCATTCGTGGGCGGTGAAGCTGTGGCGGGAACTCCGGAAGGAGATCGCATCAACAACGTCGAAGCGGTTCATATAAGCGCTCCTCAAGCCGGCGAATGGATCGTGCGTATCCGGGCTCACAATGTGGTTCAGGATGTCCACCACCGCACCAACGGCGCTCCGGAGCAGGACTTCGCCCTGGTGATTTCCGGACGCCTTCCCCTGCCGGGTGAGGGCGTTATTTCGTGGGGACGTGAGGCCTACCGCGCGCCAGCCAATGCTACGATTCGTCTCGTGGATTCTCAGCTCGCGGGTCAATCCACGGTTACCGTCACCGTGAAGAGCACAACGGAATCGGCTGGATTTCTACTGACACTTGCCCGGAGCAGTGCCGGAGGCTCGTTCACAGGGAGTGTCGCCTTGGCCATCGGGCCGGCGAATGCCGTCGACGCGGTGTTGCAGGTCCACGACAAGGACGAGCTGACGGTGACCTATGTCGACGCCAGCCCGGCGGGCGAGCGGGTCGCCATCGCGCTGATCGATTCGACGCCGCCGGTCGTGGCGGGCGTTGCCACCCTCGGTGAATTTGGCCACGTTGCCGTGCAATGGACCACAGATGAACTCGCCGATTCCTTTGTTTATTTTGGTATTACCAACGCGGTAACCAACCTCGTCAGTGACCTGGGATTTCGGGCCCAACATCGCCTGGGTCTGCCGGAGCTGGATGCCGGAACGAACTATTATTACTTCATCGTCTCATCGGACAAGGCAGGCAATGTGACAACGAACACGATCGAGGGCCGCTACTACCGTTTCGTCGGACCCAAGGTGGCCGCGGCCTTGCTGGTATATTCCCCGGAATCCACCTTTGGTCCGGATGGCCTGTTGAGTGAGACCCCCTATCCCGGGATTGAATCATGGACGGGCCCGCTGAACTCCATCGGACTGGAATATGATGTCTGGGATACCGGTCGTGGTTCCGTTCCCTCGAGCAACGATTTGCGCCCGTACCGCCTCGTTCTCTGGCGGCCCGAAGAACTCGTGAAGCCAGCGCCCGGATTGGTCACAGCACTGGGTGCTTACGTCCGCCAGGGGGGTGCCTTGTTCGTCAGTTCGTTCGATCTTCTCACCCGCCTTAAGGATCTCAACGAGACGAATTTCCCCTCGGAAATCCTGCATCTCGCCGACTTCGATGAGGACCAAGGTGCGAATCACGTGAAGGGACTCGCAGGCGATCCAGTGGGCGGTGGCATCGATTTGGATCTGAATTACGACGCTTTTCCCAGCGGGTTTATCATTGATCTGCTCGATATTAGGTGGCCGGAGGGTCCCGACCACCTGCGGATCGGGACCAATGGGGCCGCGATTTTCCAACAGGAGAACGGCCGGCCCGTCGGCGTGCGTTATCCGCGCACAGGACAGGACAGCAAGGGACGCGTTGTATTCTATTCATTTGCGTTGGAATCGGTGCCAACCGAGAATGCTCCCCCGAATAATCGGTTAACGGTACTCGGAAATGCGCTCAATTTCCTCGTCCCCAGTCTGCGGGATAGTTCGGGAATCGCCTTCGATCAAGGAGCCTATACGCTTCCAAGTTCCGTTGTCGTGGAGGTGACCGACAGTCGTCGATCTGGCTCTGGCTCGGTCGTGGCAACCCTTTCCGCGGGCGGTCGCCCTCCGCGCTCGGCGAATCTGGTCGAGACTGTCCAGAAGGGAGTCTTCCGCACCCGTCTGACGCTCTCCGGCACGGGAGGCACTCCGGACCCGTTGATCGGTGCCAGCGGAGAAACAATTCTTGCCTCATACGTTGATGCCGTATCGCGCGCGACATCGGCAACCGCTTTAATTGATACCCTCCGACCGAAGATCTCCGGAGTCGAATCGGATCCCGCCTACAACGAAGTCACCGTCGTGTGGAACACCGACAAGGAGACGGATGCGACGGTTCGTTTTGGAGAGTCCGGCGGTGACGACTCCTTTCTGACCCGCTCGGCCTATAGTGGCGAACTTGCCACATCGCACGAGGTGACCCTCCTCGGACTGCTTCCCAATCGCGATTACTATTTCCAGGTGGTGAGCCGTGATGCCGCCGGAAACACAACAACCGACAACAATGCCGGGAAGCTTTATTCCGTTCGTACGTTGAAACCGATCCTCCCGCCCTGGCTGGATACTCTCGAGGCGGGCCGGGTTGGCTGGGTAATCATTGAGAATTCGTCGGCGCAGGGAGGAGACTTTGGAGGCGGCGACGGGGAGGACGACGGATTTGGGGGAAGCAGTGTTGGATGGCAGTTCGGGACCCCTAAAAACAATCATCAAGTGGAGGCGCATAGCGGTACCAATTGCTGGGCGACAAACCTGAGGGGTGAGGGGGTCGATTATGCCTTAACCGATCTTATCAGCCCTGCGGTGAGCCTCATCGGCGGCAACAAGGCGACCTTACGATTCTGGCACAATTATGACTTCCAAGACGTCGGCACGGGGGGTGACGACGACGGCGGGTTTGGAGACATTCACATTGAGGGCGCCCAAATTGCGCTGTCGACCGACAACGGTGGAACGTGGAATGACATCTATTCGAATCAGGACGAAACAAGCTCCGGCTGGGAGGAGATCCGAGTCGATATTTCGAAGTACGTGGGACAGGTTGTTCGATTCCGGTTCAACTATCAGATGTTTAGTTTCAATACCACGGACAGGCTCGGCTGGCTGATTGATGATGTCGGGGTGGAAATGAATGCCGTTGCGGAAACGGTTATACGCGTGACAAATAACCTGGCGGGCGCTCGCTTCGTGATCAAAGGTTCGAACAACGTCGCGGGCGAAGGACGCGAGTTTAGGACCAATGTCACGGCGGGTCCCTACGTCATTGTCTGGTCGCCGGTGCCCTACTACGTGACGCCTCCGCCTCAAACCAACGTGTTGACGACTAACGGGCCGTTGCTGTTTGTTGGGACCTATGCGTTTCCTGATTCTAATCAAAACGGAATTTCAGATCTGTGGGAGCAGCAATACTTTGGCAAAGTGGATGCGGTTCATCCCGCGACGACCGATACGGATGGGGACGGCGCCAGCGATCTTGGCGAATTCCTTGCCGGGACCGACCCGTCGGAAAGGACATCCGTACTGCGGATCATCGGACCGCTGGTCCAACCCAACCGAACGGTGCATTTCGAGTGGATGGGAGTCGTGGGGCACGAGTATCGACTCGAGATTAGCAACGATCTGGAGCATTGGGTCACGGGCAGCGACGCAATCCGTGGGAGGGGAGACACCGCCGTCGTGAGTTTGCCGACACTCGATGTCCGGCTGGTGTATTACTTCCGCCTGCGTGTAACCCCCTAGGTGTTGGGAGAGACGGGGCAGGTTCGCACCGGAACTCACGGTTTGTTGCCGGCTGACCTGGCTCACCCAAGTGGTTAGGGCATTTCCTGCACTGCGGTCGCTCTCGACGGCACACGGACACCCCGCTCTGCCATGGCCCGGAGCGCCGCCGAGAGATAGCTCAGGGGCTCAGCCGCGTGTTTCGACGCGCGTGCGGCGAGCACGCACGGGAGGAGGGAGAGAAATGCAGCCGTGGCGAACTTAAAAACTCCTGCTTGCAATCTTCGCGCACATCGGCATTTTGTCTGCCGTTAGTTGGGAGCGAGCGTAGCTCAGCCTGGTAGAGCGTCACCTTGCCAAGGTGAATGTCGAGGGTTCGAATCCCTTCGCTCGCTCCATTTTCCCCACTCCGATTTCCCCAATGAAATCGGATTGTTTGTGGGCAAAAGCCGTGGTTTCCAGCACTCCTCCCTGGGCATACCAGCGACGGATCCCAAGCATTGTGCAAACGATGGAAGCCCACATCAACGGCATGTTTTCAGATGGATTTACCGGATCTATCGTGGAGGCTCAGCTTTCATGGCCTTCCCGGATGAATGAATTTCTCCGCAGCTCTACGCCTCCGCGTGATACCTGTGCGAAGTTCGCGCTCAACATTTCGATTCGCCTCGGCGTGTTGTTGTTCTGGAGCGCTCTGAGTGGAGAACTCGGAGCTCAACCCGCACCGCACTTACGTCTCGGCGGTATCCAGTCCACGAACCATCCGGTGATCGGGCCGGCGCAACAGCTTCACTTTTTCCTCGAGGGTGTAGGAACCACTGGCCTGGTCCAATTCGAGTCGGCTTCCGATCTAGGACTCGACCCCGTCTGGACACCCCGCAGCGCGGTTCACGCGTCCGTGTTGGCGGGTGGAACATCGCCCTATCCGTTGGTGTTTTCTCCGGGCGACTCACCGCACCCAGGCGATTGCCCGGCATCCGGCGCCGGGAAAATTTCCCAAACTGCTCGGGGGCGTCGCTTATGGTGTGGACGAACAAAGCGCTTTCATCCCCGAATACATCGCTGAACGGATTCGAACAGCAAGCGACCTTGCCCGATCCAACAACGCGGTTCAGACCGTATCGCCGGCGAATTCAGTCGGTCCCCACGTTCTCACGCCGTTTCATTTCTGGCCCAATGTCATCGATTTGACGCTCGTTCATTCGTTGGATCCGCCGCTATATGCGCGCATCGCTGCGGAAGTCCTCGCGCGGGATCCGAGGCGGGCTCTCCTGGAGTCGGATTGGCTGGCCAGCATTGCAAAGGGGCATCGCCTGTTTCTCGCTCGGGATTTCGTTTTGTCGGTTCAGCTTGGTGCCGTGTCGTGGTCGGAGGTTCATTACGCATTCGTCATCAATTTGGACGCGCCGTCCGTGCTCGAACTCCAGGTTCATGGGCTTGAGGCGGAAGGTGTCGAGACCTGCACGACCCCCGGACGGATGTGGTCCGCGACCTCTTTGCGAGAGTCGATCAACTCGCGCCCGGAGAGGTGTGGTGCCTCTGCCTTCGAGGTAATCACCGGCGTTCTTTCTACCAGGCTGTCGTCATTGACAAGATTGTAAGTGACGTCGGCACCCAACTTCACCTGATACAAATGCATCAGTCGTGCGGAGGCCAGGGCGCGGGTCCGCCCCCCACCGAGGACCCACCGCCCGAAGAAGAGCCACCCTTCGAGGAGCCGCCCGTGACGGGTGAGAAACCGGGTCAGGAAGGCCAGCAGCGGCAATTCCCAGCGCTTCAGAACGAGCGCCAGAAGATTCAGCAACTGCTCGGCCAGGCCGAGGAGTCGGTTCGACAGATGCAGTCCAAGCATAATCACGACAACGAATTGCTCCGAAACATTAGCTACGTCTGGATCGATGGCGTTCGGTTCGAGAATCCGTGCATTCAGGAAATCTATGACCGGTATGCACCGCAGGTGGCTGTGTTGCGGAAGCAAATCGCGGAACTCGAAGTTCAAGGAGGCGCTTGCGCTCAATCGGCGGCGAACGCTCGGCGTGGCGCATCCCCTCCGCTTCGAGTGCTGCTTTCGAAATCGAATATCTGGGTTAACGTCGTCCAGGGATTTGGACCATGGTCGAATCTCACTGGGGATTGCCTCTTTCCCATCTTCCCAGGGGGCGCTCCGGATGACATCCAGGGACTCAACGTGGATCGCTTTTCCGCCGCGATCATCCGGTCCATGCAGCAGGGCTCGAGTTGGGACGCCGCTGTCGCCGCCGCCCTCGCGGATCCAAAAAATAATTCGTACGGGCAGATCGCATCACCCAACAGTTTCATTTACGCCGCGCTCAAGGTTTGGGCTCAATGTCTGCGGCGCCTGTACGAGGCGAAATTTGCGCTGGCCCTCAAGCAGTATTTCGCGGAGCTATCCGACCCAGGCCGGGCCTCGATGATCGCTATCCTGTTAGATTGCGACCGGGATTTTACTCCCGCTCAACGAATGGAATTGGCGGCTCTACTCGATTTGCTGATGAAGGCGGCGGCCAAAGAGGACCTACTCTTGGCGCAGGTCGCCGCCCTCGAGAACCAGATCAATACCGTTCTACTCCGGCAGTTTCAGGCCGAGGAAAAAAAATGCCAGGAAGAGTCGGCCGCCCGGATCCGAGTTTTCCAGAACATCGCTCTCATCCTCAAAGCGGCATTGGTCGAAGCGGCCACACCGGGGGTGCCCGGTTCGACGCCGTCCTATCCGGTTGTCGGTCCCGATGCCGGTCGCGCTGCGTTCTGTGAGGCGCTTCGGCAGTTGTTGGGCTTCCCGTCGGTCCAAAACTGTCCCGGGCTCAAAGCCTATGTGATGAGCTTAATCGAGGGGACCTGCGGCCCTCCGCGTTGAGAAAGCATCAAACTGTTTCTTTCGCAACGTTTCTTCGGGCAAGCTCTCGCCCGCAAGAGAATGAGTGAACTTTCAAAAGCGTACGAACCCCAGGCGGTCGAAGAGAAATGGTACCAGTTCTGGCTGGATCAGAAATGCTTTGTGGCAGATCCGGACCGAGTTGGCCCGGCCCGGCCCGCCTATTCCATCGTCATCCCGCCTCCCAACGTAACGGGTGTCCTGACCTTGGGACACGTGCTCAACAACACCATTCAGGACATCCTGGCGCGGAAAGCCCGGATGGATGGGAAAGAGGTGTTGTGGTTGCCAGGCACCGACCATGCAGGCATCGCCACCCAGACAGTGGTCGAGCGCACGCTAAAGAAAACCGGTGAGATTCGGCACCGCGACGATTTGGGACGGGACAAATTCCTGGAGAAGGTTTGGCAGTGGAAGGAAAAGCACGGCGGAATCATCATCCAGCAGCTGAAGAAGCTGGGAGCATCCTGCGATTGGACCCGCGAGCGGTTCACCATGGATCCCGCCTATTCGAAGTGTGTGCAGCAAGTGTTTGTGGACCTGTATCGCAAAGGTCTCATCTACCGCGGCAAACGCATGGTTAACTGGTGTCCGGCATCGTTGACCGCCCTGTCGGATGAAGAGGTCGAGATGAAGGAGCAGAAGGGCTTCTTGTATTATTTCCGAGTTCAGGTGGCCGAGCAACCGGGCACGTGGTTGACGATTGCGACGACGCGGCCGGAAACAATTCCGGGCGACACAGCAGTGGCGGTGAATCCGAAAGATCCGCGGTATGCGGCGTTGATCGGCAAGCATGTGTTGCGCCCATTGCCTGCGGAGCTGCCTGAGGCACAAAAACGGATTCCAATTGTGGGCGATGCTCAGGTTGATTTTGAGTTTGGGACGGGGGTGTTGAAGGTGACGCCCGCGCATGACAAGGCCGACTTCGAGATCGGCCAGCGGCACCAGCTCGCGGTGGTCGACATCTTGAATCCGGACGGCGTGTTGAACGAGCAGGCGGGAGGGGATCTGCGGGGATTGGACCGGTTCGCCGGCCGAAAGGTTGCCATCGAGAAACTTCGGGAACTTGGGGTTCTTGAGAAGGAGGAGCCGTACGTGAACAACGTCGGATTCAGCGAACGCGCCGGCGTGCCCGTCGAGCCTCGATTGAGTGAGCAATGGTTCCTTAAATACCCGTCGACGGGGGCATCGACGGCTGTGGTGGCGGATGGCCGGATGAACTTTTTTCCCGAACGTTGGGCAAAGGTTTATGGCCATTGGATGGGCGGACTGCAGGATTGGTGCATCAGCCGCCAGCTCTGGTGGGGGCATCGCGTGCCGGTGTGGTATCATCGCACCGATGGGCGTCTTCACGTTGGCCTCGAAGCGCCTGCGGACCCCGACCAGTGGACCCAGGATAATGACGTCCTCGATACGTGGTTCAGTTCCTGGTTGTGGCCATTTGCGACGATGGGCTGGCCGGAGAAAACAGAGACACTCCGGAAGTTTTATCCCACCACAGACCTCGTGACGGGGCCTGACATTATTTTCTTCTGGGTGGCCCGGATGATCATGGCCGGATATGAATTCATGGGGGAGATGCCATTCCGCAATGTGTATTTTACCGGAATCATACGCGACAAACAGGGGCGAAAAATGTCGAAGTCGCTTGGCAACTCACCCGACCCCCTGGACCTAATTGCGAAGTACGGGGCCGATGCCCTCCGGTTTGGTGTGATGCGTGCCGCTCCCCTCGGGCAGGACATTTTGTTTGATGAGCAAACTGTCGAGCTGGGCCGCAACTTCTGCAACAAACTATGGAATGCGTGCCGGTTTCGACAGATGCAGGGCGGGACGATGGAGGACGAGATCGAGCCGGGACTGCTGACATCCGACGACAAATGGATTCTGCTCAGGCTCGATCAAGCAATCGGCGAGGTGACGCGGGCGTTTGCTGAATACCGGTTTAGTGAAGCCACCGGGGTGTTGTATCGATTTTTCTGGAGCGAGTACTGTGACTGGTATGTGGAGGCAAGCAAACCGGCGCTCGCCGGTCGCGGTGCGGAGGGTGACGATACGGCATCGGCCCAACTGGCCGCCAACAAACGGGCGGTGATTGATTTCGTGTTAGGCAACACCCTTCGTCTGTTCCATCCGTTCCTCCCATTTATCACCGAGGAATTGTGGCACGGACTCGGCTTTTCGAATGAGATGCCGCCCGAGCGCGGGGGTACGACGATTATGGTCACCGCCTGGCCCCGGTGCTTCACGACGGAAGAGCGTGACTATTTTGAGCTCGGCGACGCGGCGGACCAATTGGCGACGGCCCGGTTTGAGCTGGTAACCCTGGGTCGCAATCTCAAAGCACAGTTCAATCTGCCTTCCAGTAAGCGGGTCCCGTTCATCCTGCGCCCCGCTGGAGCCGTCTCTCCAGCGGAGTCGGAGGTCATGAAGTGCCTGCTCAATGCCGAGGCATTGGAGGTGGTGGCGGGTCAGTGGACCCCGGACAAGGGCACACCCATGGTGACGAATGCCGTGGGTGAACTATTCCTTCCACTTGCAGGACTCGTCGACGCGACCGCTGAAAGAGCACGACTGACGAAGGAACTCGAGAAGACCCAGGTCGAGGTTACGAAGGTTCGCGAGAAGCTCGCCAACCCCGGATTTGTAAACAAAGTTCCTCCGGCAGTTCTAGCGGATCATAAGCAACGACTCGTGGATTGGGAGGCGAAGGAAAATCAGATCCGCGCTTCGCTGGCGAATTTGCCGGTTTGAGATCCGTAATTCTCATTTGCGGTCAACTTCGTGGGGTAGACTTCCGAATAAAGGGGTCAAGCCCGGAATTGTGAATGTTATTCATTTGCGAAATTGGCAGCCCCTTGTTCCATCTACTCAAGGCGCTTTTTCAACTCTGACACGATAGCCCATGGCGGGAGCCATGGGACCGTGCTCTCAATAAGTCCAAGCCCCGCCAGAGGCGACAGAGAAAGAGTACGGCAACCTGCAGCGCAAATCTCCGTCGCCCCTCCGGAGCTTGAGAGCGTGCGTGTCGAGACCCACGGCTGGCGCCCTGAGCTATTTTCCTGCGGCGCTCCGCGCCTTATGAGTGCATGCTTACTAACAACTTCGGGATGCGCCCGGCTTGATGGGTCGACACACTTTTCCGTTTCTGGCGTAGATGGCCTGTGGTAACCTGGCGGAGCGTATGGACCTGCAAATTCCATTGGGCCACCGGGCGCAAATTGAGGCGTTTCAACGTAGGCACCGCGTCGGGTTGGTGACGCTGTTGTTTGCCGATATTGTAGGTTCGACTCAAATCAAACAGCAACTGGGCGATCGCGAGGGCGTGGCGCTTATTCAGCGGCATCATGCGTTGGTGCGCGAAATCCTCGGTCGGTTCCCGGAAGGCGAAGAGATCAGCACCGCTGGAGACTCTATCTTCCTGGTCTTCGCCAAGCCGTCGGAAGCGGCTAAATTTGCGCTGTTGCTGCAAATGCGACTGGGAGCCATGACGAAAGAAATCGGTCGGCCTGTTTTGGACCGGATTGGCATCCATTTCGGCGAAGTGGTGATCGAAGACGCGGAAGGCTCGTCCAACCCCAGGGATTTATATGGTCTGCAAGTGGATACGTGTGCGCGGGTGATGTCGTTGGGACTGGCCAATCAAATCCTGATGACGCGTTTTGTATTCGATAATGCGCGGCAAGTGTTGAGGGGACAGGACGTCGAGGGTGTGGGCCTGCTTTCGTGGCTGAACCATGGGCCGTATCGTTTGAAAGGCGTCGAGGAACCGCTTGAAGTCTGCGAACTGGGCGAGGCGGGTCAGGGAGCACTGACGCAACCGACCCATTGGGAGAAGGCACACCGGCATGTAACCGATGAGAGTGAACCGGTGCTGGGCTGGCGGCCCGCACTGGAACTGAGGGTTCCGGGAACAGAATGGATCTTGGAAAAGAAGCTGGGCGAAAGCGGTTTCGGCGAGGTGTGGTTGGGCCGGCATGAGAAGCTCAAGGATCGGCGCGTGTTCAAGTTTTGTTTTCGGGCGGATCGCGTGCGCTCGTTGAAGCGCGAGGTGACACTGTTTCGAGTGTTAAAAGAAAAGGTGGGCCATCATCCGAACATCGTCGGTATCCAGGAGGTGTTTTTTAATGAGCCGCCGTATTACATCGTGATGGATTACGCGGAGGTCGTCGACGTCGGAGCATGGTGCGAGCGGGAAGGGTTTGAGAAGATCCTGGTGGCGACGCGACTGGAGATCGTGGCGCAGGTGGCGGAGGCGCTGCAAGCGGCGCACGAGGCTGGCGTGATCCATCGGGATGTGAAGCCGAGCAACATCCTTGTTTCAGATTCGAAATTAAAAAAGTTCGGAATCGACCCCTCTCATTTTTGGCGCGGTTGATCCCATTTGTCTCAAGAAGCTTGGCGAAAAATGCCTGCGTGAAGTCTTCTGCGGCTTCCGGCGAATGCCCATGCCTCTGAACACAGCAATACAGTGGATGCCAATAGGTTTCACACAGACGGGAGAGCGCCGCATGAGCATCCGGAGAATCTGGGCTCTGGGCCGATAGCACAACGCTCCAATACGTGGTGCGAAACACGTTGTTTCTGCTTTCTAACGATTCCATTATGGCGGGCGGTAATGTTTTTCGTCGGTTTAAACCTCACTGCAGCGGCTTGATTTTTATGTTTTTGAACCAACAAGGAGATCCGTGATCCTGGAGTCCAATATAGCCGTGCTGCGGGTGATCCTTGAAGGCGATGTCAAACTTGTGTTCCGACCCATCGGGCCGTCGGTTCAGGTGAGTGAACTTTTCGAGATCGATTTGATTCACAATTTCGTCATTCAGCATTACCTGGATCTTCGAGTCCCTGGAGGTAATTTCCATGTGATTCAATTCTCCGACGGGCCGCATCGCATTTCGGGTGGGTTTGGAGAGGTCGTACAGCGCGCCCGTGTCGTGATACCCCGCACCGGTCGTGTCATCGATGGCGATCTCAAGGCCGTTGAAACCAATATCTTTGCCGGGGCGGGGTGTGAGGGAAGAGGTGCGAATGAAGACTCCGCTATTGCAGAACGGTGTGATCGTGAAATCCACGCTCAATATGAAGTTTGACCATTCGCTTTCGTGAATCAGCATATAATGCCCGGCATGATGTGGGTTCATCGAGCCATTCTGGATCTGGTTCTTGGGAACGGAACGATCGCTATTCATCCAGCCCGCGTAGGACCTCCCATCGAAGAGAAGTCGCCAGCCGTCCCGTTGCTCCGCTTCGCTCAGCACATTGTCTGGCATCGGGCTAAGCTTCTTAACCCGGACTTTGCGATAGCGGACGAACTGTTGGGTGAGATCGCCGCCACCGTGCACCTGCAGAGCGATTCCTCCACGGTCCGGATGGCGCAGCTCGGTTTCCTGCCATTCACAGAAGCGAACGCCGTTGATCCACGTGGTGATGTGCGGCGGATTGCCGACGATGCGCGCCCGGAGTTCGTTCCACTCTCCATGCCGCCAAAATTTTGGCCAGGCTTCGGGCAGAACCGGAAGGCGCGGCGGCGCGGGCGAGGACACTTCTTTGATTTCTGTTACGCTCTTTAGGAAGGAGAAATTTCGGACGTTGGGTTTGCCTCCAAGTCCTTCCCCGTAGATGCCCATGAGGTTTCCATCGGCGTGATAGTCGATCAACGCCTGCCAGGCACTGCCATCTTCCGTGCTGCGCAAAAAGAGACCGCTGTCGGGGCCGAAATCGTTGTTCATTTCGAGCGCAACCTCAAAATCACCGAAACTTTCGTCGGTCAGAATGATTCCACCGTTGCCAGGAATGTCTTGAGATCCGACAAGCGCTCCGTTTTCGACGACCCAACGGCCGCCGGTTTTGTTCTGGCTTGCCCGGCTGTGGCCGGTCTTGGAGCTTACATGCCAACCGCTGAGAGTCCGGCCGTCGAATAGAGGCATGAATCCCTCTTCTGCGGAAGCGATTCCGTTTGCCACGAACAGAGCCGCGAAGTGAATGATAATTCTTTTCATGACGTAAGTTGTACGAACGCCCGCTGGGACGCAGTTAGACGGAGGAGAGGGAGGGACACAGCGGCGTTATACAGGAGATTGTCTAAAGGTTCAAGCGTCTACAGGCAGCGTAATGATATGTCAGAACCCAGGGGGGCTGATGCCGTAACGCAGCCATGCCGTTGGTGGGTCTCATCGTCCATCCCCGGACTCCGACAATAGGAATGCCATGAGGTTTAGAATCTCATCTTTAGTAAGAACGTTCACGATGCCATCGGGCATGTTGGAAGTCGTGGATTTCGTTCGCCGCACGATGTCACTCTTGAGCACGCGATTCAGTTCGTCGACTGCGGATCCGGTTCGCAGAATGATTTCCCGGTCCGTCTCCCGCTCGATCCTTCCAATCAGCGAATCCTTCGAGCGTGTCTCAATTTCAACTATGGCGTATTCGTCGCGAATCACTCGGGAGGGTTCGAGGATGGATTCCAAAATCTCACGGGGCGCCATTCTCACTTTGATTGCGGTCAAATCGGGTCCCACAGAACCTCCATCTTTTCCGAGTCGATGACATTGAATACATCCGATCTTTTCGAAGGCCGCCTTTCCTGCGGCCAAGAAGCGGGCGGAGCCCAGTTTTTCCACGTCCGGCAAAAGATCTTCAACCGTCCACGCTCGGACAAACGTTGAGTCGTTTTTCATCTGGCTGATCCAGCTCCGGAAAAGTTGAACGGCTTGATCATCGACACGGCCGCTGACCAGCGGGGGCATCTGTCCACGCCCTCGCAGGCTGAGTCGGTGGACCAGGACTGAGTGATCCGGGTTGCCTGGCGCCGCAAGCATCGCATTTTGAATTCCGAAGGTGTCGTGCTGGGGACGTGCTGCGATGAGATTCATGCGATCGTCGGCGCGGGTGAACTCGAGTTCCATTCGGGCGTTTCCTCCGCCTGCCTCGACATGGCACACTGAACAGTTCGCATGGAGGTAGGAACGGGCCCGCTTCGAAAGGTCTTGCGTGGCGTCGTACGGATTGACCAAACGCGGGCGCGTTTCAGGATCGGTCTTCGGGCTTCCGGAGAGGATTCCCAGGCGGGCCAGACGATTGATTTGGTTCTCGGTTGTTCCATCGTATGGATGAGTCCGATTGAGTTGAAGGTCGCTGATGCCCAGAACAAAATTAACCGCGCGCGAATGGCAGGCAAGGCATTCCGAACGACTGGGGAAATGCCATTTTAGGCGGTGAGTTCCGGTGAGTTCCTTGATGCTGATCTCGGTGTCTTCCCCCGTCTTGGCTACTAAATCGGCATCGGTCTGCTCTGGGTTCCATCGGTAGGAGTAACCCACCCATTCTTTGTCCTGTCGGAGCAGAAGGCGCGTTTCAATTCGACGGCGGCTCGCCTCCGTTCCCATCTTGGTATCGATCGAAAGGGTTTGAACCAGGACTGAGCCATTCGAAAAGCGCCAGCCGCGATCCGCGAATTCAATCGATTCGTCGTCGGGGACAGCAATGAATCGTTCGGCGGTGGCGCCGTCAGCCCAACCGGGTGCGTTTACGGAATAGGATATCAAGCCGCGTTCAGGACGGAGATCCTTCGTCGAAACAAACAAGCCCGTCTCACTCAGACGTTTTGGAAACGGCAACTTCGATTCTGATTTCGGACGTTGGATGAGCCTATAAATAGCGCCGCCATGATCGACGATCAGGAGGTCGTCGTACGGATCTTTTGCGAAAGCGGCGATTTGAAGCGTGGTGTCCGCGAGTTCTTCATTCCAGATCAATTTTCCGTCCCGATGGCGTGCTCCCCAAATTTTGCCCGTTCCATAATCACCATAGATATATGTTCCGTTGAGATCGGGGTGTCTCGCGCCGTAGTAGACAATCCCCCCGGTCAACGAGCGAAAATCAGCATGGGAGTGTTCAATCGTCGGAGAAACGATCGGTGTTGGGCCTCGACGGCGGTGGGGGTAAAAGGGATGGCCGCCTTCGTAAACACTCCATCCATAGTTGTCGCCCTTCTGAACCAAATAGGCTGTTTCCCAAAGATCTTGGCCGTTGTTTCCGACCCAGATGTCGCCGTTCATGGGGTCGATTGACATGCGCCACGGGTTGCGAAACCCATAAGCCCAAATTTCCGGACGAACGCCCGGCTTCCCGACAAACGGATTGTCAGCGGGCACGCGGTAAGGCCGATGCTCTGCGGGATGATCGACGTCGATGCGGAGGAGGGATGCGAGAAGATTGCTGACGTCCTGACCACTGTCCCAAGCATCCGAATCGGAAGTGCCATCGCCGGCGGTGATATAGAGAGCCCCGTCCTTCCCAAAGGCCAGATCACCCCCATCGTGACCCGCTGATCGCCATTGAAGGATGAGTTGTGCGGAATTCGTGTCGCACACCGTCGGGTCCCTGGAAACCGTGTAGCGGACGATCTGGTTCGTTCGTTCCGGCGATTCCGTCGGCCCATTCGAAAAGACATAACAGAATCGATTTGTGGTAAAACCAGGATGAAACGTAAGGCCATAGATCAATCGATCCTCTATTTGAAGTACGACCGCCGACTCTCGGACCTCGGGTCGATTGCGGATCTGTACGATGGTTGACGGCCGATCCTTGTTGCCGCCCTGCAGAATCACCCAGAGTCGATCCGATCTTGGCTCGGGGGCGATGTAAAGGGGCGCCTTCCATTCCATGTTGGTGAAGGTACGTTCGACGGTGAACCGAGAAGGCGGCTCGGGCGCCCCGAAGAGTCGGACGTTCTTCCAGGGGAGTCGTTCGGCAGTTTGGCCATGGGCGAGCCCTGGGAAGAGTCCCATCAGCACGACCACGATGCGGACTGACACATGAGGAATCATGGGTGGAAGGGTCGCACACTGGAAAGCCGACTTCAACGTTAGGCATGGGTTTGCTGCCTGCTAAGGGGGTCCCGGATGCGGACAACGAATTGGTCCAGCGCACCCGCCCGGCGCTGGGTGGGTCCGAGTGACGCCGGCCAACTCCGTGGCGAATTCACTGGGCGTTTGAACGGGTCCAATGCGATGACTCGACAGCGGGTGATCGGATTGATCTCAAAGGGCTTGTTCCGATGCGGACAAAAGGCAATCCTGACAGGAGTCTGCGTGCGGCTGGAAACACGAACGCAGAGCACGAATATCCATAACACATGATGAATGCACAGAACTGGGTCCGATGGGGTTGGGGCATTGTTGCCTCGCTCATCCTGACGTCGGGAGCGGACGCTGCGAACCGAGTCGTCTTCCTCGCCGGCGGACGCAGCCATGGTCCCGGGGAGCATGAATTCAATGCGGGCTGCCAATTGTTGGCCCGGGTGCTGAATGAGCAGAGCGGGCTCGATGTTCAGGCCACGGTGATTCAGGGCTGGCCCAAGGATGAGTCGGTGCTCGATGGCATTCGGGCCCTGGTGATTTATGCCGACGGCACCAGTGTGGTTGGCAAGGGCTGGGCCAAAGTCGACTCCCTGGCCGCCAAGGGGGTCGGCATCCTGTTCATGCACTACGCCGTGCATCCGTCCCCCGAGGAGGGTGAGAAGTATTATCGACCGTGGATTGGGGGTGCATTTGAAGAGGGCTGGTCTGTGAATCCCCACTGGGTGGCGGATATGAAGGCGCTGCCGAATCATCCTGTTTCGCGCGGTGTGACCCCCCTCGTGCAGGCCTACGATGAATTTTATTATAACATGCGGTTTCCGAAGGACCGCGCGAAGGTCCTTGATCTCGTGACGGCCGTTCCGACGCGGGAGCGCGTCAAGCGTTATATCAATCTCTGGAACGAAAACGGCGTCGCCGGACTGGACCGCACACAAACGTTGATGTGGGGAATCGAGCGGCCAGATGGCGGACGCGGTGTGGGTTTTACGGGCGGGCATTACCATCGCAACTGGGCGGTTGACGGTTTTCGGACGCTGGCACTCAACGCGATTGTCTGGACGGCCGGGATAGAGGTGCCAATGAGCGGTGTGAAATCACGGGCGGTCTCCGAGGATGAGTTGAACGCAAATCTGGATGACAAGGGCCCCGTGAAACCGCGGTTGACGTTGCCGCTGCCCGGTGAGTTTGCGGCGATCCGGGCCGCCGCTGTGCAGACCGAGCGCGAACAGGGATTTGGCAAGCCTGCAGGCAAGCCGGAAAAGCCGCCCACGGGGGCTTCCCGAGGAGAGGCGCCACGAGCGAAGACACCGATTGTTGAGGGACCGCCCTTTGTTCCGCCGGACATGTTCACCACGGTGGAAGATCTGGAGGTTACGCTCTGGGCCACCTCGCCACTTCTCTTCAATCCGACGAACATGGACTTCGACGATCAGGGTCGGCTCTATGTGGCCGAGGGCGTGAACTATCGGGGAAACGGGGGACGGCGACCGGAGGGGGATCGGATCGTGGTTCTGGAAGACACCACAGGCGCGGGGAAGGCGGACAAGACTACGGTGTTCGTGCAGGAGCCGGCGCTCGCTTCACCGCTTGGGGTTGCCGTCTTCGACAACAAAATCGTCGTTTCGCAGCCGCCGGACATGATTGTTTATACCGATGTGAATCGGGACGGAAAATTCGATTCAGCAGTGGACCGTCGCGAGGTATTGCTGACGGGTTTCGGCGGACGCCAGCATGACCACAGCCTGCACAGTGTTACGGCTGGGCCCGATGGGCAGTGGTATTGGAACCAGGGCAACACCGGTGCGAAATTTACCGATAAATCGGGTCAGACCTTTCGCATGGGCAGTCCATACATGATGCAGAATATCGCGGGTCAGACGAGCGATGACGGCAATGTATGGATTGGCGGCTTCACGGCGCGCATGAACCCCGATGGCACCCGGGTTAAGATTCTCGGGCATAACTATCGCAATAGCTATGAGCAGACCGTGACTTCGATGGGCGATATTTTTCAAAGTGACAACGATGACCCTCCCGCGTGTCGCGTGACGGCGATCCTCGAGGGTGGCAATGCCGGCTTTGCCTCCGCCGATGGCAGGCGGGCGTGGGAAGCCGACCGTCGCCCGGGCCAGGATACTCCGACGGCTGAGTGGCGGCAGGAAGACCCGGGCACGATGCCGGCCGGTGATGTGTATGGCGGGGGATCCCCGACGGGCGTCGCGTATTATGAAAACGGTGCGCTGGGCGACAAATGGCGCGGCCTGCTGCTGGCCTGTGAAGCCGGAAAGAATGTGGTCTTTGGTTACGTGCCCAAGGCGGGCGGAGCTGGGTTCAAGTTGGAACGATTCGATTTCCTGACTTCGAACAAGGAGAAGCAATGGGCGGGATCGGATTTTCTTGGAGGCAAGCCGACGGGCGAGCTGAAGACGATGTTTCGCCCCAGCGATGTCTGTGTGGGTCCCGATGGAGCGATCTATGTCGCGGACTGGTTTGATCCGGGGGTGGGCGGCCATGCGACCCGGGACAACGGGCTGAACGGTTCTATCTATCGCATTGCGCCCAAGGGTTTCAAATCCCGCGTTCCCAAGCTGAACTTGGCGACGACCGAAGGGCAGATCGCCGCGCTCAAGAGCCCGGCGGTGAACCTGCGATACACCGGGTTCGAACGTCTTAGGCAGAAGGGTCCTGAGGCCGTGCCGGCGGTGGCGGCGTTGCTCACGGACCCGAATCGTTTCATCGCAGCACGATCTGTGTGGCTGTTGGCGCAGATGGGCGACGCGGGCCGGGCGAAGGTTACGCCGCTGCTGAGCTCCAAGGACGCCGCCCAGCGGCTCATCGCGTATCGGGCATTACGCGCCGCAGATCACGATGTACTCGCGATGGCTCGGCGGATGGCGAATGACGAGTCCGCAGGGGTCCGCCGCGAGGTTGCGGTCACCCTGCGAGGCGTGCCGGTGGAGAAGTCTGTGGACACGTTGGTGACGTTGGCGCGGGGCTTTGATGGTCGGGATCGCGCTTATCTGGAGGCTTTGGGTCTTGGCAGCCGCGGCAAGGAACAGGAAGTTTATGCGGCGGTTGCCAAGGTCATGGGCGGCCCCGCGGAAAACTGGACGGATGCGTTTGCCTGGATTGCCTGGCGCTTGCATCCGGAGGACGCCGTGAACGATTTCAAGACTCGCGTCCTGTCCGCAACACTCTCAAACGATCAGCGCAAACTCATGCTTACCGCTTTGGCGTTCGTGCCCAGCCGGTTGGCCGCGGGTGCCATGATCGAGATTGCAAATGCCAAGAATGTGCCGTTTCAGGACTTAGCCAAGTGGTGGCTGCTCAACCGCAAGGGCAACGATTGGCAGGCCTACGATGTGGAGGGCGGAATGAAGGCGCTGGGAATTTATGACCCGGATAAAGTGGAATTGGTGGGCGTTGAAATGCCGCCCGAGAAAGCGGATGCACCGGCGCTCCCGTCCGTAGCCGAAATTCTGAAACTATCCGGTGATGTCGAGCGCGGTCAGCGGGCGGCCACCGCTGTTTGCTCTGTCTGCCATCGCATCGGAGCCGTCGGTGTCGAATATGGCCCGGCGCTTACGACTTTCGGTCAACAGCAAACCCGTGAAGTGCTTGTCCAGGCCATCGTCCAACCCTCGGCGTCCATCTCGCACGGATTTGAGGGCAGCGAGGTGAAGACCAAGGAGGGTCTTACCATCACAGGCATGGTGCTTTCCACCGGTGACCCGCTCATCATCAAATGCATGGGTGGACTGGTGCAAACGGTGCCGCAGTCGCGGATCGTGTCGGTAAAAATCATGACCCGCTCGCTGATGTATACTGCGGGGATGCTCAGCCTGGATGCACAGTCCATCGCGGACATCACGGCCTATCTCAAGAGCCTGTAGCGGTGCACACGGTGACCCTGAGCTTTCCGGCGATCACCTCCAGTTCCGGCTGATCGAGCAACAACGTCTTGTCCGGTTCGAATGCCAGCACCCGGATACCAGAGTTGGCACAAATCTCGACGGTTCTCGGGCCAAGACATGGGATGTCGAATCGCAGGTCATGATTCGTTTTGGCGACTTTGACGGCGACGGCTCCGCCGGACGTTCCGGCGAGATCTCCGCCGCGCTGAAGACAGGCATCGGTGCCCTCGAAGCCCTCGACAGAAAGCGTGGTTCCGTCCTTGACCACGACACTCTGGCCGATGTCCAACCGTGACAATTCCTTGGCGATTCGAAATCCGTAGGCGATGGCGTCTAATTCCTGGCGCCCGATTTTTGGTCCGGTCCGGTAGCCGGCGCCGGGCATCCATGGGCGCAGCCAGGGAATGGGTTCTATCAATTGAACGCCGTCCTGTTGCAATTCGTCCGCAATGGCACCGAAGATAGAATGGGCGTTCTTCTCCTTGAGGCGGAATAATAGAGAGGCGGCTCGCAGATCGGGTCGCACGCTGAACAGGTTCTTCGGAGCGATCTGGCCGAGCATCACGCACTGTTTGACTCCGCGGTCGGTGAAGGCGCGGATCATTTTCCCAAGCTGTCCCACCCGCAGCCAGATAGTTTCTTCGACGACCTTCTCGATGGCCGGGTCGGTTTCGCCCTCAAACGCGACGGCGATCACCTTCCGGCCGTCGCGCAGCGCCTCGCGAGCGAACAAGAGTGGCAGCGATTTGGAGCCTGCAATCAAACCAATCATTGGGGCGGGGAATGGCGCGGATGCGGTGGTGTAAGAGGAGCGGATCAGGTCACGTACAGGGCAGATTTTAGATCATGCACAAGGACGCTGGTGATCGGATGCCGCCGCGCGGGATCCCGTTCCAGGCAGCGGTGGATAATTTTCTCGAGGGACGCAGGAATGTCGGGGTTGATTTCACGGGCTGGAAGGAATTCGGAGCGATCCAACTGATGTCGCAGGACATCGTCGGGGGATTCCGACGGAAAGGGCTTTTTGAAGGTAAGCAGTTCATAGGCGCTCACACCAAATGCCCAGATGTCGGCCCGATGATCGACGGGTTCTCTTAAAAGCTGTTCTGGGGCCATGTAGGCGGGCGTCCCGGGATTGCGGTCCAATTTTCGGGCAGGATCCGGAATGGGCTGGGCGAGGTCGAAATCGATGAGGCGGAGACTGCCATTACGGGTCAGCAAGATATTCTCGGGTTTAAAATCCAGGTGCATGTAGCCGCGGTCATGAACCCGCTCCAATGCCAGGGCCATGTCGATGAGGATCTGCGCGATGTTGTCGCTTAGCACCGGGTCTTGTTTGCCCATGAGCAGCTTCAAATTCTCACCTTCGACGTATTCCATCACGAGGCAGAGTTCACCGCCCAGCTTGCCATGCTCGACGTAGCCGATGATGAATTCGTTATCCTGGACGGCTTGCAACACTTCGCACCCTGTGATGAACCGCTTCCGTTCCGCAAAGGCAAAGGTCGAATTGTTTAGCATCCGACGCATGGCGAACTGCCGGCCCGCGTCGTCGGTCGCCAACCAGATCTCCGACATGCCGCCGGTGTTGATCTGTTCGTGCAACGTGTAGGGGCCTAATTTGAAGCCGTGACGAGACATCGAGGGAGACAAGGTGCCGAAGCGGGACGCCGGGAGCAAGGCTCACCCCGGGTTCAGCGAATCTCGGCCTACCGGCGTTTCCCGAGACGGTCGAGCACGTTGTGAGTGATCTCTTCGACGATCGGATCGCGGCCTTTCAGACCGTGCGCCCAATCCGTGGAACCGCAGGTGAAGACCGTTGCGCCGGCTCTGTTGGTGTAGAGTCCGAGCACCGCAGCCCCCATCCGGTCGTGATCAAAGCGCTCGTACCAAAAGGCGTCATCCGGATGCCAGCGTGCCGGGCAGGTGCCCAGGATTGTGAAAGACTTGGGCGTCCCGTCACGGCCGGTGGGCACCGGGAGGCCGTCCTGAAGCGTGAATTCGCAGCCATCACATTCGTAGCCAACAATGGTATTCGTGGCTCCAAATTCATCGCCGCGTTTAAGTCCCGTGCCGGCGAAGAGCCAGTGATCGGGTCGATGGACCGTGTAAGCGCCCCTGCCATCCATGAGTTGACCGTGGCTTAAATGATAGCCACCGAAGAGAAAACCGACACCGGTGAGCTGGTTTTCGGGTCGCTGGACAAGATGATGACTCCACAGGGTGCTGAGCAACGTGTGATTGCCTGTGGGGAAAAGAGGGTCTTGAGCGTAGTTTTGTTTCCAGCTGGTGAGAGCGTGGCCACCGTCCTCGGTGCGGACTTGCCAGCAGCAGGTGTTGCCGCTGAAGAAGGCGACGTTGCCGCCTTGGGCGATGAATCTTTCAAGATGATCGCGCATGGGTGTTGACCAGTACTCGTCGTGTCCCACGCTGAGCACCAGGCGGTAGGCGTCGAGCAATTCCGGATGCAGCTCGAGGTCGGAGTTGGCGCAAAAGTCGAAGGTGTAACCATGGGCCTCGGCCCAGGCGACGAAGGGTGCCTCCCAATTGTTGAAATGGCCGAGGGAGGAGGGTCGTTGGAAGGAGACCCGATGTCCCTGCAAGCCAGCGCGTCCGTGGAAGGCATAGAGGCTGGATCCACCCCAGTTGTTGTAGGCGTTGTAGGAGTTGGAGCTTAATTCCAAGAGGATGGACGAACCCGAACCCGGGGAGGCGGGGCGCAGGATGAAAAAACCTTCAGATTCCGCGGTCCTTCGATTGCGTTGAATGTATTGACCGCCGGAATCTGAGGCTCGGAACACGAGTTGATAGAAGCCGGTTCGCCACGAATCAGGCAGGGGGATGCGCACCGCTTCCGGCCAGCCGCATCCGTTGGCCGAGGCGCTTTCCGGAACGGGAAACTCGCGGCCGGGAAGCCCGTTGGTGCTCCAGACGATTTCGCGTTGGGCTCCCACCCGCGCGATCTCCAGGGACCATTTGGGCGCCGTCGTCGACACATGGACGGTGAGATCATCGCCGGGCTTGTAGCTCACCTCCCCAGCGTAACCGTCTATGAACAGATTCGGAGCCGCACCCTCCGCCGCGCGCAACCACGGCATCAGGAAGATTGCGGCGAGGAATAGCGACGTGAGAGCAGGGTAGCCGAGACGTCGTGCGGCGCCGTTGGAAAAGCTAAGATTCATGGATGCGCTAACGTTGCCGTATCTACTTCTTTAAACCCAGGCCCAGGTAAAACAGGGGCCGCAGAATGCTCCACCAGCCACTGAACGGCTTCATCTTGGTATAGCCCAATTCATGGGCTGGATAGATTTTGGTGACCGGCACTTCCTTGACCTTGTAACCCGTGCGGATGGCTTTGAAGTACAGGTACGGTTCCAGCTCATACTGGTTTAGCCAGGACTGGTCGAGGTCGAGCCGAGGATCGTCAAGAAGGGAAAGTCGCAGCGCCCGGAACCCGTTCGTGGAATCTGTGATCCGCCGTCGTGTGATGAGCGAGAACAGCAACGGATGCAGGAACTGGGTCGCGAGACGCCGGTAGATCGGCATGTTTCCATAGTCCCCGCCCGGCAGATACCGCGAGCCCTGGATGAGATCGTAACCGTCGTCGCGAATTGGTTGTAACAGACGAGGAATCTCCTGAGGCCGATCCTTGTCGTTGCCTGCCAAGATCACAACGACATCGAATCCGTGTTCTCGCCCGTACCGGTAGACGGTGCGGATGGCGTTGCCGACGCCACACTTTTTTTCACTGCGGATCGTCCCGATGCCTCGGGCACGGATGGCGTCCGCAGTGCCGTCTGTCGATCCGTCATCGAACACCAGGATCTCATCGACATCCGGGCGGTTGAACCGATCCAGAACGCTGCCGATTTTTTTCTCTTCATTGAAGGCAATGGGGACGGCGAGAACACGAAGGGGTCGGCCCGGAGTGCTCTTCGGAACGGGTTGGGGGGAGGTCGCATTCATGGGACTCGTCGCAATCGTCCTCCTCGTTCCTGGTAGTCAAGGGCGCACGGACTGCACGAAGCTCTGGAACAATCGTTTAGCACGAGTCGGCGACCGCATTCGCAAACCCAACCTGCTGCGCGGGCCGGCACGCCGAGTACGAGTCCATGGTCGGGCACATCGTGCGTGACCACCGAACCGGCGCCGACCAGGGCGAATCTTCCGATGGTGACGCCGCATTTGATCGTGGCGTTTGCGCCAATACTGGCCCCTCGGAGAACTCGGGTGGGCACCCGCCAGTTCTTAGGATCGGAATAACGCTCGGTGACCCGTGAAAAGCGCGGAGACCGTGGGAGCAGATCATTGGTGAAGACGACATTGGGACCGACGAAAACGTCATCCGCGAGATGCACGCCACCCCAGACAGCGACGCCATTCTTGAGCGTGACGCGATGCCCCAGAACGGCGTCGCCCTCGACAAAAGTGTGATCGCCGAGATTGCAGTCTCGGCCAATCCGGGCGCCCGGGAGCACATGTGCAAAGGCCCAGATGCGTGTGCCGGCGCCGATCCGGGAGCTCTCGACAAGAGCGGAAGTGTGTTGAAAGAAAGCGGGCGGCTTCATTTCGCAACGGAGACAGCGGCGCCGCCCTGCTTCAGAGATTCCGCGATGGCTTCGAGCGTGTGGAGAACGCCCATTGTGAAAGGGCCGTCGTTAAAAGAAAGGTGACCGGCGCGGATGGCATCGAGGAAGAAGCTATTTTGGGCCTTCAGAGGCTCCTGCAAGGCCACTTTGGGAATCGTCAGATCTCCGTCGCGAGTGATCAGTTGGAATTGCCCGAAATCTCGATAATCTGGTGGGCGATCGATGCTTTTGTCGTAAATCGTAACCGGTCCGGGCGAAGCAAGGTCGTCCCAGGCCAGCATTTTTTTCTCAGTGACGACAACAATTTCGCGAAGCTTTTTTGGGTCCATCCAACTGACCTGCACGTTGGCGAGAATGTTGTCGGGGTAGCAGAGCGAGATAAAGGCGACGTCCTCGATTTTCTGTTGGAGGAAGCAGCCGCCGACAGCGGAGACCGAAACCGGGGCGGCATCGAGCAACCAGTTAAAGATGGCCAGATCGTGGGTGGCGAGATCGTAGACACAGTTTACGTCGGATCGAATGGGGCCCAGGTTCATTCGGGTGGCGCGCAGGTAGTGGATGCGGCCGGTGCCGGGGGCGCGGATGAGGTCCTTCAGCTTCCGAATGCCGCCATTGAAGAGAAAGATGTGACCGACCATCAGGATCCGTTTTCGCTGTGTGGCCAGGGCGATTAACTCAGCGGCCTCGGCCGCCACGAGGCACAGGGGCTTTTCGCACAGAACATGTTTATCGGCGAGGAGCGCATCTCGGACCCCCTCGAAGTGAAAGCGGGTGGGTGCGGCGATGACGACGGCATCGACCGGGGCGCGGGCGAGCAACTCCTGATGGTTTTGGTAGGCATTGACCGTGGGAAACTGGCTGCGGATGGCATCGCGTCTTCTTTCCTCAGGATCGGCGCAGGCAGTGACTTCCGAGCCAGGAAGCTGGGAGAACACGCGGACATGATTGGGGCCCCAGTGGCCGCAGCCAATCACACCGATTCGAATCTTGCTGAGATCACTCATTTTACTGAGAAACACCGTTTTTGATCGGGAAGCGCGAGATGCTATCGATGGTTCCGGCCAAGTCCAACGGCAAATCCACACACTCATGGGGTCGGTCGATAGTATTGTACTATTTCATTTGAGAGGGACGCCGCCGATTTCTGGGCGGGTACCTCGGGGGTTGGTCTGGATTGGGTAGCAGGGCAGTGCGTCAAAGGTGGAAACAATTTTTCCGGCTTTCGGATACGCGCGCCTGAGGTAGTTTGGCTTTATGAGTGCCATCGCTTCGGGTGTGTTTGCGTCTTCTGCCATGCCGGACACGGCGGGTCATTTCGGGCCCTATGGCGGGCGTTACGTGCCTGAAACGCTGGTTCATCCCCTTCAGCAGTTAGAGGACGAGTACTTCCGGGCCCAAAAGGACCCGGCGTTTCAGCGGGAGCTCGACTACTACCTTCGCGAATTCGTGGGGCGGCCGACGCCTCTGTATTTTGCCGAACGGCTCACTCGGGATCTTGGCGGGGCCAAGATTTATCTTAAGCGGGAGGATTTGCTGCACACGGGTGCCCACAAGATAAATAACGCGATGGGGCAGATCCTTCTCGCGCGGCGCATGGGAAAGACACGAATCATCGCCGAGACGGGGGCGGGGCAACATGGAGTGGCGACGGCGACGGCTGCGGCGATGTTTGGGTTGGAGTGTGTGATTTACATGGGAGCGGTGGACTGCGAACGGCAGTCGCTCAATGTGTACCGGATGAAAATGTTAGGGGCGACGGTGGTGCCTGTGCATGCCGGCCAGAAGACCCTGAAAGAGGCGGTCAACGAGGCGATGCGAGATTGGGTCACCAACGTCCGCACGACGCACTACATCCTGGGCACGGCATATGGGGCGCATCCGTACCCGGTGATGGTCCGCAATTTCCATCGTGTCATTGGTGATGAGGCAAGGCGTCAGATTCTTGAGCAGGAGGAGCGGCTACCGGATCTATTGATTGCGTGTGTCGGGGGCGGTTCCAATGCGATCGGACTTTTTTATCCGTTTCTCAACGATGCTTCCGTCAAGATGCTGGGTGTTGAAGCGGGCGGAGAAGGGATCCTGCCGGAGAAGCATGCGGCGCGATTCCAGGGAGGGTCTCTGGGCGTATTACAGGGGACTCGCAGTTACATTCTTCAGGATGAATTTGGGCAGATCCAACTCACCCACAGTGTAAGTGCGGGTCTCGACTACGCGGCTGTCGGTCCCGAGCATGCCTGGCTGAAAGACCAGAATCGTGTCGAGTACGGTTACGCGACCGACACGGAAGCGTTGGAAGCGTTCACGAGATTGGCTCGGTTGGAAGGAATTATTCCGGCGCTTGAAAGCGCTCATGCGGTTGCGGCGGTTATACAGCGGGCCCCTCAATTGCCGTCGGACCACCTCATCATCGTTAATCTCTCGGGTCGTGGCGACAAGGACGTGATGCAAGCCGCCACGAAGCTTGGTCTCACCATGCCGGTGTAGGGAGGGACGAAGGGGTGGGCAGGAGTCCGCAGCGGTCAAATCGTCTGGAGCGTTGTGGGATTGGCGGATTGGGAACAACCATTCCTGGTGTCAACTCCCTCGCTTGCGTCGGGCACTTGACGGCATATTGTCCTCCGGAATATGCCGCCCAATTCTTTACGCCTGCCGGGGTTCCTGGTTGCCGCTTTGGCTGTCCTTTACTGCGGAGGGGTATCGGTTCTCGCTCAGCATACGCTATCGGGTGGGGTGCCATTCGTGCCGAAGCTTGTGGCGGCGTCCGATGAGGGAGAGAGGGCGATCAAGCGATTCCAGGTGCCGGCAGGCTTCAAGGTTGAGCTATGGGCAGCGGAGCCGGATGTCGCCCAAGGGGTTGCGCTGTATCCGGACAATCAGGGGCGAATCTACGTGTGCGAGACGTTTCGGCATTCACAAGGCGTCACAGACATACGAGGCATCATGGATTGGCTCGATGAAGATCTGGCGTGCCGGACAGCGGACGATCGACTGGCGATGATGAAGCGGCATCTGGGTGAGAGGTTTCCGGACTACGGCCGGAATTCGGAGCGCCTGCGACTTCTTTGGGATGCGGACGGTTCGGGACGGGCGACGCGGTCCACTGTTTTTGCGGACAATTTCATGCACCCGCTTGATGGAATTGCAGCGGGAGTCATCGCCCGTGGAGATCAAGTCTGGTTTGCGAACCTTCCGGATCTGTGGCTGCTTCGGGACGCGAACGGTGACGGCGTCGCGGATTCGCGGCGTTCGTTGCATCACGGGTACGGAGTTCGGGTGGGATTCCTGGGGCATGATCTCCATGGGCTTACGTGGGGACCGGACGGGCGCCTTTATTTCAGTATTGGCGATCGCGGATCGAGCATTGAGCAAGGGGGCCAGAAGATTGGGAATGCGGATACCGGTTGCGTGTTCCGATGCCAGGCGGACGGAAGCGAGCTAGAGGTATTTGCCTACGGTTTGCGAAATCCGCAGGAGCTCGCCTTCGATGCGTACGGGAATCTATTCACGGGCGACAATAATTCGGATGGAGGGGACCAGGCGCGGTGGGTGTATTTGGTGGAGGGAGGCGATAGTGGATGGAGAATAGGCTGGCAGTTCTTAGAGGGGCGCAACGCGCCGAACCCCCGGGGTCCGTGGAATTCAGCCAAAATGTGGTACCCCCAAAACGACACCCAACCCGCCTATATAGTTCCACCCATCAAGAACATCACCTCGGGACCGAGCGGACTTGCCTACTATCCGGGCACCGGTTTTCCGGAATCGTGGGCCGGCAGCTTTTTCCTCGTGGATTTCCGGGGAAGCGCGAGCGGCAGTGGTATTTGGAGCTTCAAGTTGAAGCCGAAGGGAGCGAGTTTCGAAGTGATCGATGATCAGAAATTCCTCTGGAGCGTTCTGGCGACGGACGGCGACTTCGGTCCGGACGGCTCCTTCTACGTGCTCGATTGGGTGGAGGGATGGAATCAGAACGGCAAGGGGCGCATTTACAAACTTACCCATGCCGAGGCGGGGCGTTCGGCAGCGGTGACGGAGACTAAGAAGCTGTTGGCGGAAGGATTTGGACGGCGTGCGGATGGGGAACTGATCAGCCTGCTGGGCCACGCCAATATGCGAGTGCGTCAGGGAGCTCAATTTGAGCTGGCTTCCCGAAAGGACATGCCATGGCCGGCATTGTTAGATGTTGCCCGACGAGGGCCTGGACTCCTGGCGCGGCTGCACGCCCTGTGGGCGTTGGGACAGATTACGCAATCGCATGCGGCCCATCCGCATCGGACGGTGGTGTTGGAGGAATTGGCCAAACTTCTGGCTGACGCCGAGCCCGAGATCCGTGCAAATGCTGCCCGCATTCTCGGGGACGCCCGTTTCCGGGACGCGTATGAAGGTTTGGTGCGATTGACGACCGATGCCGATGCGCGGGTGCGTTCGTTGGGGGTGCTGGCTCTTGCGAGACTTGGGCGTTGGGAAGGGGTGCCTGCCGTACTGGAAATGCTGAGGGCGAATGCGGATCAGGATGCGGTCCTGCGGCACGCCGGAGTCATGGCATTGAGCCTGTGTGCCGAGACATCCGATCTGGTCGCGCTTGTGAACAGCGACAGCGAAGCCATCCGCCTGGCGGCCGTAGTCGCTTTGCGGCGACAGGGACGGTCCGAAATTGCCGCATTCCTGGCCGATCCGAGCCCGCGGGTGGTGAACGAAGTGGCGCACGCGATTAATGATGAACCGATTTCGGGAGCCATGGATCAGTTAGCGGCAATGATTCAACGCCCCCAAAGTGGTGATCCGCTGGTAAGGCGAGTGCTTAATGCCAATTTCCGCTGGGGAACCCCGGAATCCGCGGAGGCACTCGCCCGATTCGCGGCCAGTGGAGACGCTCCGGAAAACGCGAGGATTGAAGCACTCCATATGCTCGCGGACTGGCCCAAGAACCTTGGTCGTGATCGAATTACCGGACTGTGGCGGCCGACGGCTTTCGTTCGGGACGCGGCAATCCCTGTCGGGGCGATCCGACCGGTGGTGACTGGATTGGTTGCGGGTGGGCCGAATGCGGTTCGCAGAGCGGCAATCCAAGCAGCGGCAAGTCTTCAATTGTCTGCGGTCACTCCCCAATTGGCCGAACTCGTAATGCGGGCACAAGCGGATGGCGCCACTCGCGCAGAGGCTCTCAAGGCACTCGCGAGTTTGTCGGCTCCCGAATTGCGGGATGCCTTGAAGATCGCTGCAGGTGACACGGATGAGGCGGTTCGCAAAGTGGCGACGCGGTTGGGAGCTGAGACAGCGGGCTCTGACGATGCTGTTGGACCGCTCGCGGCGGTTCTTGCTAACGGCACGGTTTCAGAAAGACAGAATGCCCTGGCGACCCTCGGGACGCTTCCGGGCGAAGCGGTTGACCAGTTTTTAGGCCGGTGGATGAACGATTTACTGGCGGGCAAGGTGGCACCCGAAATACAACTGGATCTGCTGGACGCAGCGGGAAAACGCTCAGGGGCTTCCCTCAACGCAGCGGTGGCAAAATATAACGATAGTCTGCCGAAGGGAGGGGAAACGAACCTGGCACCGTGGGCCGTTTGTCTCGTTGGCGGCAACGTGGCGGAAGGCAAACGTATTTTCCTCGAAAAGGTCGAAGTCAGTTGTGTTCGCTGCCACAAGGCGAGTGGCGAAGGCGGTGAAGCGGGCCCTGAACTCGACCGCCTTATAACTCGGCAAAGTCGGGAATATATTCTGCAAAGCATCCTCTACCCGAACGTCAACATCGCCGTTGGTTTTGACAATATCCTCGTTTCGCTGAACAACGGCTCTGCTTATGCGGGCGTGATTAAATCGGAGACGGCGACGGAGTTGGTCTTAAATTCACCGGAAGATGGACTCTTGACGGTTAAAAAGGCGGATATCAAGTCGCGCGAGAGGGGGTTGTCGGGGATGCCTGCGGGTTTCGGCGAACTTCTAACACGGCAGGAGATCCGGAATCTGCTGGAGTTCATTTCGTCTCTGAAATGAGGGCTCCTCCAACCGTATGCCACCGGTTCATTGGAGCCGTCGGCAGGGCTGAATGAGAACCGTCGCTCCAATGGACCTCGGCGGCGAGCACGGTCACATTGGTTCCTATGCCGAAATGAACGGATGTAGACGCTTGTGAACGGTGGGAGTCACCGGTTGTTATCCACCGGGTTTGACGTCCTTGCAGGGTATCGAGGGTGACCCGGGCGTTCGTTGGGCTTTTCCCTCCGGGCCGTTGGGGAAACCGAAACCCGATCCATGAACCGGTGCCGGGTGTTTCGTTCCTATATACGAGCAATCGTTGCCGTCGCTGCGGCCACAACTCAAATGTCGTCACGGCGAGATCGAGCCGCCCATCGCCGTCGAAATCCTCGGCAAGCACATTCCGGCAATCCTCGGGCAGGCCGATGCCGACGGCTCGCCCCACGTCGATATAGCGGTTCTGGCCCAGATTGAGGAATAGGACATTGTTCTGCCAGCCCCCGTAGCTGCGTCGATCGGCGCGTCGACGGCTGGCGACGGATTTGAAATAAAGATCGGCGACCGTATTGTTCGTGGAGCTCGCCACATAGATGTCGTGCAACCAGAACTCGCGCTCGTGATCCCCGGGGTTGGGGAGGGTTTCGTGGCCGTTTGCCAGGTAGAGATCGAGATCTCCGTCGTTTTCCAGATCGAAGGCTGCGACGCCCCAGGCCCAGCCGCCGGGCGCCACCTCCCCGGCCCACCCCGCTTGCCGGAATCCGCCGCCTGGGGTTCCGAGCAACATCCGGTTTCCATAAGTCATGGCGGCCCGGTTCGCGGAATGTTGAGGGAAATCGGCCCGCCCCAAATTCAAACCATCCAGCAATCCAGCCATTGGGGAATTCATGCCGATCAGAAAGACATCCAGTCGACCATCCCCGTCAAAATCGCCGAGGGAATGCGCCATTCCAAACGCATGCCGTGTCGCTCCAAGTTCGGCGGTGCGATCGGAAAATCGTGTTCCTCCCTCGTTGAGAAATACGTCCGCACCCGCAAAATCGCTTACCACCAACAGATCCGTTCGCCCGTCTCCATTCAGATCCGCAAGGGAGGCGCTGTAGACCCGGCGACGTTGCTTGGAGGCAAGCCCAGCTTCCATCGTGATATCCGTGTAAGTACCTCCGTCATTTCGCAAAAGGTAGGAATCAAACCCGTCGTTGGCGTCGTAGTAGGGGGTGGGAAACTGTCCACCCTGATACGGAAGCTTGTACTGGCCAAGGAAGACATCCAGGTCACCGTCTCCATCCACGTCACCCACGGTGAGCACCTGCGGATGCTTGAGTGGCGCAGCCGGCGTCCATACCCGGCGGAAGTCTTCGAATCCTCCGGTGGCTCGTCCCACAACCATCCACAATCCATCGTTGGCGGCTGCGAGTAGATCGGTCCATCCATCACCGGTCATGTCGGCGACAATCGTCGCCAGAATTGAACTCGCGGGCCAGCGCGGCGGAACGATGCCGCCCGCCGACAATTCTTCAAAACGGAGCTCTCCACGTTGTGTTGACGCCCGGAAACATTTCCCCGCACCCGGGAAACAGAGCTCCGGGACGCCGTCGCCGTCGAAGTCATGAGCAATGAAGGGATCAACGAATGAGGAACCGGTGGGAGGGCTCAGATCTACCGAGAATACCGGACGAAACAGCGGTGTGTTCTTTCGATGAATTGCGTTGATGGATTCGGGCGTCCAGCGGACCGGCGTCATGGGATCACCGCCACTAATCAAGGCGGTCCACTCCAAGCGAATCACAGCGTCGAGTTGGACGCAAGACGGAAGGGACCGATGAACAAAACCACCCCGAACGACGAGCCTCGATATCGCGGGACTGCCCGCGGTGCCCGGAGTGTGGTCTAGTAGGCGAAAGGTCAGGCGCTCTGCCCGCCAGCCGGCCTGATCGAGTTGCGCCAGAAACTCCGCTGACGGAACCCCTGTGGGGTATGACCACGCCGGGTCGAGTTGGAACTGGGTGCCGGCGACTCCCAGTTCGGTTGTGCGGAATGCCGAGACGTTCCAACCGGGACCCGTCCCCAGATTCGTCAGGAACGGAAAGATTCCGCCGATTTCCTCGAGCTGAGCTGTGATGATGTGGAGCATGTCTTCGTGTCTCAGCGCGTCACGAGCCCGGGACCAAACTTGCGCGTCAAATGCGGCTTCGCCCGCTTCGAGACTGAGAAAGCCCTTGGCTTCAGCGTCAGTGACCGCTCGGGCTCCTATCGGCGCTCGGGGCGGGAGTTGGTGTGCGGGTTGGCGCATCCACCAAGTCACCAACAGCCCCGCGGCAATCAAGAGCAACAGGGCTAGCCGTCGCGCGGGCAAGGGAGGTTGAGAGCTGGGGGAGGGGGACGTCATAGACGGATAGGTCGTTCAGACCCCTTTTCGGTGAAGTCCATTCTACTCGCGGCGCTCTTATTAAGTCGTTGGACGGAAAAGTCGCTCGAGCCAGCTTACGGGAATCAGTCGGGCGGAGATGGACTGATTCTTTAACGCGGCGCTGGCGCTGGCGCTGGCGCGGCGGGGCCGTGCTTGAATAGTCGGAGGAGTGAACTGTCGGTGGTCAGAACGAGAGTGGTCTCTCGATCGAAGACGGAGCGGTAGGTTTGAAGCGTGCGGTTGAAGGAGTAAAACTCGCGGGCTTCAGGCGTCTTCCCATAGGCGGCGGCGTAGATGGCCGTGGCCTCGGCGTCGGCACGGCCTTGAATTTCCTGCACCTTTCGGTAGGCCTCAGACTCGATCTGCTGCATGTCGCGCTCACGCGTTCCAAGAATTTCTGCAGCCTGCCCCTCGCCCTCCGAGCGGAAACGCGAGGCGATCTGCTGCCGCTCACTGACCATGCGCGAGTAGATTTTCGCCGCGACCCCTGGATTGTAGTTGATCCGTTTGAAGCGGACGTCGAGCAGTTCGATGCCATACTCCGCGAGCTTGGGTTTCGCCGCTTCGAGAATCTCCCCTTCCAAGACTGCGCGGCCAAAGCGTATTGCGGGGAGGGCAATGTTGATGCCCGTTTGACCCAAGCCGGAATCAACGACGGGTTTACGGTCACGTTGCGTGCGGATGAGTTCGACGAGTTGATGACGGGCGACGGAGTTGCGCGTCTCGCTGCCGAGGATGTCGGTGAGACGGGAATGTGCGCGGCGCTCATCGCCGAGGCGGACGAAGTATTGTTGAGCATCGGTGATCCGCCAGCGAGCGAATGTATCGACGTCGATATAGAGCTTGTCCTCGGTGGGCATGTCAGCGGGCGGACCATCCCATTCGAGGATGCGTTTTTCGATACGATGCACGGTTTGGATGAAGGGCGTCTTCCAATGCAGCCCCGCGCTCGTCACCGGTACGCCGACCTGCCGGCCGAACTGGGTGACAATGACCTGCTCCGTTTCGAGCACGCAGTACGACGAAGCGAAGAGCGCGAGTGAGACGGCGATGACCAGTGGTAGAAGGAGTGCGCGTTTCATTTCGTTTTCTGGTCGAGTTGGAGGAGTGGGAAAATCTGCCCGGCTTTATCGTCGAGAATTATCTTGCGGGAAAGCTGCGGCAGAACGACTTGCATCGTTTCTAGATAGAGGCGCTGTCGGGTGACCTCCGGCGATTTCACATATTCGGCGAGCGTCGCGTTGAAACGCCCGGCATCGCCTTTCGCCTCGTTAACGCGCTTCGCCGCATAACCCTCGGCGGCGCTGACTTTCCGCAGTGCCTCGCCGCGGGCGCGCGGGACGACCTTGTTGTATTCGCCATTCGCGAGGTTGATCGCCTGCTGCTTTTCCTGCTGCGCCTGGTTCACCTCGCTGAAGGAAGCCTGCACCGCCTTGGGTGGATGCACATTCTGGAGCTGCACTTGCATGACGGAAAGGCCGAGCCCATAGCGCTTCACAACGGCCTGCAAGCGGCTGAGCGTTTCGGTTTCGATCTCCTGCCGACCGATGGTCAGCACCTCATCAATGGTGCGGTCCCCGACGACTTCCCGCATCACCGATTCGCCGGCGTCCCGCAGCGTCCACTCGGGTTGGAAGACGTGAAAGCGGAACTCCTTCGGGTCCTCAATGCGGAACTGCACAATCCACTCGATGAGCGCCATGTTCAGGTCGCCCGTAACGATGGTACGTTCAGCCTCCGGGTCGTCAGGAGACTGGTTCGGGTTCGTGCCACCGGGGGTGGTAGTGCCAAACTCCAGTTTGAGCTGGCGCTGAACCGGCACCACGTCGATGACGTCGATGCCAAGTGGCAGCTTGAAGCGCAGCCCCGGAGAAACAAGATCGACGAAGCGGCCGAAGCGCGTCAGCACACCGACGGAATCCGCAGGCACGCTGGTGAAGACGGAGAACACAAACCACAAAGCGAGCAGCGCGATGAGGACGGCAACCGCGAGTTGGCGGAGCTTGTCCGGGACTCGGAATTCCTGAGGAGTGACGTTTCTCATGGCGGTTACGCGTGCTGTACAATGGGGTTGCGGCGAAAAGCTAGGATGGAGAACTGATCACGAAGCGGCAAAATGGCAAATCTTACCGGGGGATCCCGTGTACGTCTTTCATGACGCAGCATCTCGGTGGCTGGATGGGCTTGCCGCTTTGCGCTGGTTGAGAAATTTGTTTAGAATCAACTTGATGAGCGTGACGATTGGAGTTTAGTAGGCAACTAGTGTGACCCTTCACCTTCGTTACTTCGGGAATTGGCTGTGCTATGGCGGAGCGTTTTTCGTTGGAGCGACGAGTGGATCGATATCTGTAATGGCTTCGGAATCAGGTAGTTATTCTGTTCGGTTCGATCAGCCTGTTTATTTCGTTCAACCAGGTCAGTCCTTCATCCCGGTCGGGATTGTGATTGATCCTGCACCGACATCAGGCTTGTTCAGTTACGGAGTGACGTTGAAGTTTGATTCCTCGCTGGCTTCGATTGAGGATCCTAGCCCGACTTAGCGGATTCGCGACCTTGAAAATGAATTTTCGAGGATCGAATTTTTATAACTCATTGATTTCGAAGGGGGAGTTTCCGTCGAATCGCGCGAAAGTGGCTGTAGTGCGGACCTACCCCCTTCCGGTTCCCCCAGAGTTGGCGTATTCTCCGCGGCACATGTTTTTTGCGCACCTCAAATCGCAAGAAGAACGGCAAGACCCACACTTATTGGAGTATCGTCGAGAACCGCCGTCTGCCCGGAGATCGGGTCGTGCAACGACACGTTCTCTACCTG